>JAHYIW010000022.1 GCA_019429445.1 Desulfuromonadaceae bacterium | reverse complement strand
GAGCAATAAATACAGCCGCGCCATCAACTTTATAAACGATTCTGTGCTCATCGTTGATTCGTCTGGACCAATAGCCCGACAAACCATGCTTCAGCGCTTCGGGCTTGCCGACGCCAGAAAAAGGTGAGCGCTCAGCAAGCCTTGCCGCTACGAACCGAACACCAGTCGCTTTTTACAGCCTCGATGTCATCATCTCGGTCTAAAGTCCGCGCGCGGCACCCAATTTCTCCAGTGGCTAGTGCAGGGCTACACGATCAATCAAAAACGGCTTGTGCGACGTCAGTCGAACAGTTCCCCCGGTCTTTTCTTTCAGGAATAACTCCACCGGCCATCCGGCAAGAAAAAACCCCCTGAAAACAGGGGGCTGAATGTGCAGAAGCGAATGCTAGCGGGTCTAATGCTGGGCATCTTCCTTGTCGACCATAAAGGCCGGGAAAATCATGTTGAGAAAATAGAAGAGCACGAACGGAGTCGTCATAACCGTCAGCGCGCCGAACAAACCCTCCTTGAAGGTCTCCATATCGTGCGGGATGATCGGCAGATGATAGTGCATGAATCCGGCGAAGCTCAAAGAGAATGCCTGGCCACCGATAACGACGTTCCAGCGCATCATGAACACGCCGAACAACACCAGCGCACAGGCGATGGTGGTACGACGGACGTTGCGCCCAGGCAGAACCATCATCAGGAAGGGTAGCGCGTTTCCAAGCCCATACTGGAGAACGAAGATCTTGATAAAGTCACGCTCCATGATGACTTCGCGCAGGATATCCCATGACTTGACTTGAGTATAACCACGGAATATCAAGTCCAGGATTTCCAAAGTTATTGCAGCAATCATGAAGTACATCAGGTAGTTAGAGGTTATCTCAACCTCTTCTTTTTTGGCCCCTTCGAGCTGCTCAGCCGTCGGCGCAGATGGATCCTTCGCCCAACGGGCCAGCTTGCGACGCGCCATAAATTTGCGCGCTTCCTGAACCACAACGTAATAGAGAATGCAAAGCGCGATTCCGGAAACAACCGCCGAACAGATGAAGATAACCGGCATAAGCGGGGTCATCCAGAGAGCGTTAGCTTTGACCGAACCGAAGATGAAACCGGCGTAACCGTGCAAAAAACAGGCGACCGGGATACCGATGGCGGCCATTTTTGTGCAGGCCTTATGGTCCTTTTGCTGCGCTTCCTTGCTGATGTCCCAGGCGCCCAGTGTGAGCACTGAGAAGAGCAGCTGGCGAAACGTGTCGATGGCGCCCTTATTCGCCTTTGCCTTCAATTCCAGAGCAGTCGTGACGAAATAGGCCCGGTAGACAAACCAGAGTTCCGTCGCGACGATACAAGCGTAAGTGGTAAAAACGATCCCGAAGGCCGCGATCGCCGAGGTAAAATGCGGTGTCATCATGACGTTTATGCCACGAAACGGCTGCTGCAAATGCAGCAGCAATGGCATCATCGCCACCGGTAGCAGGGAGAACGAGAAGACCAGTGAGAATTTCGCGATTTCCTTAAGCTTCTCAACATGAAACACGTGGTAAAGCGAGGAGAGCACGAATGCTCCGGCAACCAGACCGGTCATGAAGGGGTACATGACGATCTGGATCGACCAGTAAATATACTCGTTCGGCAGAACGAAAAGCTCTTTGACAGTCCAGGCTTCGCCGTGGACAACTAAATGTGCGGCTTGTTCAAGCATGATTAACGCACCTCCTGTGCCAGACCAATATAGAAGGCCTGTGGCCTGGTCCCGAATTCGTCTTTAAGTACCCCGACCCGCTGATTCATGATGATCTTAGTCGTCGGTTCATTAATATCCCTAATGTTGCACATTTCACGGGCACCAAAAGGACAGGCGTTGACGCAGGCCGTCTCCAGCCCTTTGGTGATGCGGTGATAACAGAAGGTACACTTGTCAGCAACCTTTTCTACCGGATGGAAGAAGCGCGCACCGTACGGGCAGGCCATGATGCAGTAACCGCAGCCGATACACCAGGAACGGTCAACCAGCACCACGCCGTCGTCAGTTTTATAGGTGGCACCAACCGGACAGACCTGGGTACAAGGAGGTGTTTCGCAGTGATTACAAAGCTTCGGCACGAAGAAAGCTTTACCGACATTCGCTGGATCGATCTCTTTGAAGTTACCCTGACCGAGGTCGATCCGTGATTCGGTATAACCGTACAGAGCACCGTCGGGACTGTCGACGTAACGACGGTCATCCTTGGTATAGACGTAGCGCTCAACCCAGGTTCGGGTGACCTTGGCATCGAAGGGAATATCGTTTTCAGTTTTACAGGCCTTGACACAGAAACCGCAACCGACACATTTGTGGGTATCAATCAGAAAGGCCCAGTGGATGTCTGGATTTGCCGCCAGAACTTCCTTCGGGTCGACAAGATCAAGAGCCGAGAGCGGGACAGAGGCGCCAGCCACAACCATGATCGTTTTTTTCAGAAAATCACGCCGTTTCATTATTACATCTCCTCCAATCGCGGATTGTGCGGATTGTGGCAGCTCACACATTCTTCATCAACGTTGTGCTCTTTCGGGTCAATGCCGGGGATCCGCTTTCGTTCACTGGTGGTATATGGCAGATCGGTGTGGCAACGCAGACAAAGCCCGCGACTGCGATCAATCACCAGCTTTTCCGGATCTTCCGGGTGATTGTAAGCTGGACCATGGCAGTTTTCACAAGCGATAATGCCGTGGAGGTCTTCGTTGCGAACCTTAACCTCATCACCGTGACACTCACCGCAGTACTCGTGCATATTGGTCTTACCGGTATCTCTGTATTTCACCGGCATTGCTTTCCATTCACCTTCGTTGGAAGCGCGATGGAATGAGTACATGAAACCATATTCACCCGACTGGAAATCGTTCGGAACATAGAAAAGACGAAACACCAGGATTACGACCAGCAGAACGATGACCACAAAGAGCGGTCGCCAAACATGACTTTTCACTATTTTTCCCTTCCTGCTAATAGACGCAAACTGATTTTATTGTCGAACTGTTGGCAAATTTAGATTTCAAACGAGGGGCTGGGCTCAACGCTCTAGATCAGCTATTTCACGGAAAACGAGTCAGCGAAATCCCTAGCGCGCAGTAAAATAGTATTTTATTTTTTTACTGTCAATCCTTAAAACACTGTTCGCTCCAAATTTATACTCGCATAACATCCTGTTAAATATAGATATTTTAGTTTTTTCAGTTTTTACGTCGCTCATATGATTAATTAATAAAATTAAAGTCGCTATTCGGTCATTTTCCCGAGCATCACAAGAAGACTAATCGTGCGCCGCCTCTTTCTCTTCTTCCTGGTTCTGCTTACCGACGAAAAACAGTTGATCGCCAATATGCGACCCAACACCATCCGCGGCAACGTGAAAATCGCCGTTCAGGATCGGAATACCGACGCGTAGCAGCAATGTAAAAATCAGCATTCCTAGCGACCAGATTCCCATACTGACGATGATCTCAATATAACTCGGTGAGTACTCGTAGATTTCGTGCAGGACATCCGGAATAAACCCTGGAATAACCAGACCCATCCCCTTTTCAATGTAGACACCGACAAAAATCATGATGCAACCAAGAACCAGCGTGACAGGGTTTTTCCGCGATTCCGGAATCAGAAAGATGAAAAAGGCCGTGACGTTAAAGATCAACGCCGTCCAGATCCAGGGAACCAGGGCGCTATGCCCGTGATACCCCTGCAACAAGTATTGTAAAGGTGCCAGATGGACATTGTCGGTATAATATTCTTTAAAAACTTCAGCACCAAACAGCAGCAGGTTGACAAACATGGCATAGGCGATCAGTTCGGCGACCTTGTGAATCGCTTCGTCCTTGATCTTGAACTTGGTGTAATTACGGATCAGCAGAAAGAGGAGGATCATAAATGCCGGCCCGGAACAAAAGGCCGACGCCAGAAAGCGTGGCGCTAAAATTGAGGCGTTCCAAAACGGGCGCGCGCCCAGGCCATTGTAAAGAAACGCGGTGACCGTGTGGATTGAGATTGCGGCCGGAATCGACAGCAGCAGCAGCGGGGTAAGAAAGTTCTTGTTCGGCGTCCGCTTATAATAGGTCTCATAAAGAATATAAACAGCGATGGTCAGGTTGATGATCAGGTAAATATTTAGAACCACCACATCCCAGGCCAACAGCGACTGCGGGAAGTTCAGCAGACCAATCTTGGGAATCAGATGCCAGAAGCGGTCCGGTCGGCCGATGTCGGCGGTGACAAACATCAGACACATGCAGATTGCCGAGATGGCTAGCAATTCACCGAGCACCGCGATCTCTTTAATCGGTTTCCAATGGTAAACGTACGCCGGGATGACCAGCAGTACCGCGGCTGCAGCGACACCGACCAGAAAGGTGAAGTTTGAGATATAGAAACCCCAGGACACCTGATCCTTCATCGAAGTCACAACTAGCCCCTGGTCGAGCTGATACAGATAACCCATAACCCCGAATCCAGCGATCGTCAGCAGCGTAGCCACCCAAATGTAGTAGGCCTTGCTCCCCTTACTCACCAACAGCAAAGTGCCCATAAAAAACGACCAGATATTTCTCATAACATCACTCCAATACGTTAGGTCGCATAGAAATAGTAAAATTTCGGCTGCGTATTCAGCTCTTCCTTAAGGATAAAAACACGCTTATTTTCAATCAGGTAGCGCAGCTCGCCATTCGGATCGAGCAGATTGCCGAACTTGCGTGCGCCGACCGGGCAGATTTCCTCGCAGGCCGGATAGCGTCCAGGCTGCTCGCGCGTCCGCTGAATACAGAAGGTACACTTTTCCACCACCCCCTTCGGCCGCGGCCGATTGCCCAGATAATGCGTATCGGTATTCATGTTTTCAGCCGGCAGCTGCCCCTTGGTCCAGTTAAAGTGACGAGCGCCATAAGGGCAGGCGGCCATACAGTAGCGACAACCGATGCACCAGTTATAGTCAACGACAACGATTCCGTCCTTCTCCTTCCAGGTCGCCTGAACCGGGCAGACCTTGGTACATGGCGGATTTTCGCACTGCTGACACTGGATCGGCATATAGAAATGCCCCTTTTCCGGAACCAGCTCTGGGTTGTAATAATGCTCGGCATATTCCAGCGAGGTGCCTTTTTCTTTATTAAGCTGCACCACTCGAATCCAGTGGATCTGGGGATCGTGGGACTGGTTGTTTTCGCCAACGCAGGCATAAACGCAGCGCCGACAGCCGATACAACGGGACAAGTCCAGGCCATAGCCGTATTTGACGCCTTCGATTGCCGGAGTCGCTTTGACCGTGATCTCCTTGCCGAACTCTTCGCTGTATTCAGAACTCAAGCGCGCCAGCGTCTGCGTCAGCTCTTCTTTGCTAAGTTCGCGAAAGTGTTTTTGAAAAAACGCTTCCCAGACCGAAGCCGACGCATCGCTGGCCGGCATCGCCAAGACACCAAGGCCTGCTACCATGCCATGCAGGGCCTCTCTCCGGGTGATTTCAACAGGGCTGTGCTTGCATTCTTTATGATCCGCCATAGGTCTATCTCCCTAATAAACTGCTGGTAATTAGTGCCGCTCTTCTCCTGGCCGCACTGGCGGCGGGAGGGGCCTTAAAGGTTTGAAACTTGGGTCATGTGGATTGTGACAATGAACGCAAAGCAGAAAAGTCTTGTCACCGTTCCAGTACCCGGTTCGCTTTCCGTGTATCCCAACCTTCCAGTCACGCAACTTATCACCGTGGCACTGCCCACAGAGGAGGTAAGACTCTTCAAAAGGAACGGTCTCACCATTAACCAACCGCAGTACATCGCGATCGTTCGGATTATGGCAATCTAGACACCAGCGCTGCCCTTCAGCGTGATTCAGGATGATATCGGTGTGCATATCTTCAAGTTCCCGGCGCTGCAGATTCGGCTCCATGCCCGAATGACAGTCGCTGCAGGGAAAGATCCCCTCCGAAAAAGGCAGCGCCGGAACCGGAAAGGTCTTTTCGGGTTCTCTGTTTTTCGTATCGTAGACCCGTAACAGATCTGCAGCCGGCTGCTCTGTGACGATCAGCCGACCGGAGCGATCAAAATATTTTTCTTTCGCCGCCTGCACCGGCTCGGTCACTCCGAGACAGATAAAAGACAGCAGCCCAACAAAGATCAAGGCAACCACAGATAATTTTCTTTTCATCGCATCCTCGCCATGTGAAAACAGGACCAACCCTTTGCCGATCAGCAAACAAGCTAACAGCCAGACATCCCGCTAGCCGCCGCCCGGCAACCGCAAAGAGTCGCCAGAATTGCTGCATGCTATTTTAGCCCAAAACTCAAGAACTGGAAACCTCTGAAATAGCCACTTTATTGAGAATATATAGAAAACTGTTTTATATATCAAGGGAACTTTTTGGTATATTTTCAACGTGTTGTTTTTGCTGTATTTTTTTATAAAAAAGTGTTATATTCGCCAAAATAGCTTGCGGAGATTTAAAGCAAGATAAGTATTCAAATGAATACAGGTGCTTACAAAGTTGAAAAAGATCGCCATTACGTCACCATGACCACAGAGTCACAGTTGGCATCTTCAGCCACAGACTCAATAATCGAAAGCGAGTACCCTGTCACCCATAATCTTTCGCATCTTGCTTGTTCTTTGCCGCGTCAGCGACGTTCCGATTTCAGCTGTTTAGCTACGGCCAGGCAACAGAAATCGCGCCTTGCTGACACGTCAAAGCCCTGCGCAATCCCTCGAAATCCTATGGGTTACAGGGTACTAGCCCTTTCCGCCCCGAGAGGTCACCCATGAGCACAGAGCCATCCCCGCTTGAAGCCCGTGTTGAACAACTGGAACTCCAGCTCCAGCAACTCAGCAAACAGGTTGCTGAACTAGAGCAACGGGGCGCAACTGGAGCCTTCACCAGTCGTTCCCAGGTCACCAAGCCGACCCAAAAAGAAGAACTCATTCCCAATGAAGCGACGCTTCTAGTCGGCAGCAGCTCCCTGCTGCAACACATCTCAACCATCTGCTTCCTGCTGGTTGCCGCCCTTGGCCTGCGCGCGCTGACCGACAACGACATGCTCGACCTGCATATCGGCACCGCCCTGGGCATGGGCTATGCTGCAATTTTAATCGTCGGCGGGTATCTGCTGTACCGTAAACAACAGAGCATGGCACCCATTTTCACCACCACTGGCGGGCTGTTGATGTTCAGCGTGCTGGTCGAGACCTACACCCGCCACTCTGCCATTCCGGTGGAGTTGGTTTACAGTATGCTGGCTATAACCGGGATCTGCATGGCGGTCATCAGTTATACCACGAAAACTGCCCTGCCGATTATAGTCGGCACGTTTGGCATGTGTCTGGCTGCCGTTGCCATTGATTACCCCAACCCCTACTTCCCCTACCTGGGGCTGGTTCTCTGGCTGTCCAACGTTCTGGGCTATTTTGCCAGCCGCCTGAAGCGCTGCTCCTGGTTGCGCTGGATTTTGTTGTTTACCACCCACTTCATGCTGCAGATCTGGGGGATGAAATTGACTGGGTTGCTCAGTCGCGGCAGCGCCGCCGAACACCTGTCGCCTGACTGGTTTATCCCGATTGTTGCTTTGATCGGCGGCACTTTTATGCTGATTTCCTTGTTCGGCATTATCCGCAGCGGCGACGAAAAGATCTCCAGGTTTGATTTTTCGCTCCCGGCTGTCAACGCCGGCTGGTGCTACGTCGCCGGGATTTATGCGCTGAAAGACCCGACCCTGTTCGGGGCGCCGGCGGCAGCAGCGGCAATTATTCACTTTGCTCTGGCTTTCAGACTTTCCGAGCGGCAGCGCCTGCATGCCCCAGGCACCAACACCTTTACTGCCGGTGGCGTTATTTTGGCCGGCTTGTCTCTGCCAGCGATCCTTGGTGACATGCTGCTGCCGCTGCCGGTACTGTCCGTGCTGGCGTTTATCGTCTGTTACTATTCGAACAAATGGTCCAGTGGTGGCATGCGCATGACCGCGTATCTGTTGCAGGGTTATGTCAGCCTGATTCTTGCCGTTGAGCTGATCAGTGCGGAGAGTGCCGTGCGGTCCGGCGTGACCCTGCTGGTAGCAACCTTGTGCGCTTTGTCCGCCCTCTATCATTATCGTTACTGCCGCGAAAATAAACCGCCAGAGCATTCGCGGGCCTTTGAGCGCTTCGATAAACAGGATAAAATGGCTTTACTGCCCTTGTTCGCCGGACTGGTTAACGGTTTCTTTATGATCATGACGATCGTTGCCTACGGCTTGCAGACTTACTATCGCGGTGATTTTGCCACCGCCTTCACTGGTGCCCAGTCAGTGACGATCAATCTGGCTGCGATCCTGCTGATTTTTCTGGCAATCTTCCGTCACAACAAGGAACTGAGAAATGTCGCAATTCTGTTGATGATTATCGGCGGCAGCAAGGTTTTCATCATCGATTTATTCCAGATCAAAGGGACCTGGCTGGTCGCTGGAATCTTCGCCTTCGGCATCGCGGCAGCACTGCAGTCCTTGGTTTTAGCGCGCTGGAAATCGAGTCCGACTGACCATCTACACCCAACACAGGCTCATGTGGAGCCTCTGGACTCTGACCAGCAGAAGATAACCTGATCTCCGCTGCAACAGTGCACGCAAAGGGGCCCGGTTACTTTTCAGACAACCGGGCCCTTTTATTTCACGCTCTCCTGAGTCGCCAACGGTTGCGTTGTGGCAAGCGTCTTGCGGCTTGCATGGAGGAGGTGTTGGCAGATATTACCCGTCGTTCGGGGTTTGCCGCCGGTTAATTTTTTGAATTTGTATCGGGTGGTTTTGGAGTGGCGGGGAGTTAAATAAACTGTCCCCCGATCTTACCCGATCTCCCGATCTTCTGCTTTCCTAATCACCTGATTCGCTCAGTCTCAATAGTCGATGCCCTTCAAAAACGGTAAGTATTTCAATTCGATCACCATTCAATCGGTAGACAATGCGATATCCTCGGTAAATAAGCTCTCGAATATCAGGACTACCTGTTTCTGGCACAGTCCTTCCGCTTCTTGGATTGTCAGCCAAAATTTCTTCAGTATGGTCAATGAGGGCATCAACAATCCGAACAGCGCGCTCTACACTGTCACGTGCAATAAACTCCTCGATATCAACCAGATTTTCACCAGCTTCCTGTGACCATGTTACGCTCATGGATTACCCGCACTTCTTCTGGCTCGCAGGGTTTTTCGTAGTTCGTCTGTAGTTTGTGTACGCCCGCTTTCAACGTCTGTAATCCCTCTCTCAACAGAATCAAGAAAAGATTTTCGGTAAACCAATTCATCGTAATCCGCAGCGGACAACAGTACACCAGCTGGTTTGCTGTTTTGGGTAATGATAAGTGGGTGTCCGGATGTCTGAAGTGTTTTGAACCACTTGGAAATATTGGTTTTAAATTCTGCAATTGGGACAATGTCATTGCTGATTGAAATAGTTCTCATTACTGTACCTCCTTGATTCGAATCTGTTTATGATCAAAATATAGACTAATAAAGCGACTCATGCAAGTGCTCGGTTTCATCCTTCATCCAACGGGGCTGTTCTTTTCGCCCCGTGCCTGTCGGCGTCTCCGTTGTGAATGATGAGTGCTGCATTGAAGCCGCAATGACCGGCAAATCGGTGGTCACAGTAGAAAGCTTTTTGCCACCCGGCAAGAAAATGAAAAAGGTAGAGGATAAAAAGTGAACGCAGCCGAAATCCGCGCGATCTGATCCCGACGGGTTGTGCGAAAATCAGTAATGGTAACGAAGTTGAGCAATAAATACAGCCGCGCCATCAACTTTATAAACGATTCTGTGCTCATCGTTGATTCGTCTGGACCAATAGCCCGACAAACCATGCTTCAGCGCTTCGGGCTTGCCGACGCCAGAAAAAGGTGAACGCTGGATGTCCTGAATCAATGCGTTCACCCGGTTGTGGATTTTACTGTCAGTCTTCAGCCAATACTGGTAATCTTCCCATGCATTTTTGGAAAAAATGGGTTTCACAGAGAAAGCTCCCGCTCAGTGCCGTCCCCTGATTCCAACTGGGCAATCGACTCCAAAAGACGTCGAGCATTTTTCGGGCTTTTGAGTAAATATGCGGTTTCTTCAAGAGCCTGAAAATCTTCAAGAGACATCATAACGACCGAGCTTTCGTTGCGACGCGTAATAATGACGGGGTCATGGTCGGTGCATACTTTTTCCATTGTTTTTGCTAAATTGCTTCGAGCGTTGGTGTACGAAATAGCATCCATGTCAATTCTCCTTTTTAGTACATGTACAGGATACTGTACCATAGGGGGGGACATAACAAACTAAATGTCTTTCGGCGAATCGTCAAAAGCTCTTTTCGCCCTGACCCAGGACGATCAATCATGCTCTTTCACTGCACCCGTAAACTGGCGGTCAAATTACCGACATCGATCAAAGGGAGCTATCTTATGCCACAACGGGCGATGCTGGAGCGGGTCGCGCAGCTGTGATAATGAGATCAAGCCAGATTGAGGTGCACGGCATCGCGGTTGAGATCGTGCGCAAAAAGATCAAAAATCTTCACTTGCGCGTCTCGCCAGCGGCGGGGAGGGTGCGGGTTTCGGCCCCGTTGCGGGTCGATGACGCGGTGGTGCGCGAGCTGGTGAACGCCCGCCTCGACTGGATTCGGGACCATCAGTCGCGGATTGCGGCGCGGCCACTTCGGCCACGGCTGGAGCTGGTCAGTGGCGAGCAGGTCGATTATCTCGAGGATAGTTATTGTCTTAACGTCTGCGCTGTTGCCGGTCGACCGCGAGCCGAGCTGGTTGAGCGGACGCTGCACCTGCTGGTTCCGCCGGGGAGCGACCGCGCACAGCGCATGGCGGTGCTGGAGTGCTGGTATCGTCGCCAGCTGAAAGAACTGATCCCGCCACGGTTGCGGCACTGGGAGAGGGTCCTTGATGTCGAGGCGGCAGAGTGGGGGGTGAAGCGCATGAAAACGCGCTGGGGGACGTGCAATATCGGCGCGCGCCGGATCTGGCTCAACCTGGCGCTGATCCGGCAACCGGCGGTCTGCCTCGACTATATCCTCGTTCATGAACTGACCCATCTGCTCGAACGCGGGCATAATGCGCGCTTTCGCCAGCTGATGGACCGTTTTCTGCCGCAGTGGCGGCACCCTGACGCGCTGTTGCGAAAATGTTCCCTGCGCGATGAGGCGTAGAGAAATCACGCGCTTCGTGCTACGCTGTCAGCAACCTTTATTCTGACAATCACCGGAGGCACTATGGATTATATTATTCTCTGGGCGGTATTCCCTGTTGGTTCCTACATCGTGGCCAAAGATAAAAATCGCAACCCTTACCTGTGGGCCGCTCTCGCTTTACTGATCGGACCCTTTGCCCTGCTGATCATCGCCCTGATACCGAATGGCGAAGGGGATGACCAACCGTATCATTGATCCCCCCGCTCACCTGCTGCGGCTGCGTAAATAAGCCACCAGCCGCCAGACCTGTGCAGCGTCCAGGTGATCGTTCCAGGCGGGCATCACTGATCCCTGCGATTGCCACGGCTCGACCGTTTTTCCAGTGCGGATGCGCCAGAACAGATACGCCGGATCGACATCTTGGTAGAAGGGTGCCGAGAAGTCGGGTGCCGGTGGCTGGAAGAAATCAGCACGCAAGGAGCGCCCTTCACCGGAACGACCGTGGCAGGATGCGCATTTTTGTCTGAACAGTTCCGCCCCGATTTTTATGTTTTGCAGGTTTGCAAAGTTTTCCGGGGGGGTGAGGGCAGGGTACTGCGGTTGCTCGGGGGAGCAGGCAAGGCACATCAGCGTAAGGATAATCGTCAGGTTTTTGAAAAGATCGTTCATGACTGATCCTTAAGGGGAAGCGTTGCGCGCGGCAGGAGTGCTTGCTTACCGCTGCTTCGGTCGCTGCAAATAGGCATCGATAGCTTCGGCGACCAGACGCCCTTCACGCATGGCGAGGATCACCGTTTTCGGCTCATGCACCACATCGCCTGCGGCAAAGACGCCGGCGCGGGTGGTCATGCCGTAGAATGGTTCACTTTCGGTGAGCACGTAGCCGGTTTCGCTGGTCTTGATCCCGGTGGTGGTAGAGACGATGCGCGCAAAAGGTTTTTGCCCGACGGCGATAATGACCTTGTCACACGCAACGCGCTGTTCGGTGCCGGGGAGGGGCACAATGGTGCTTTCGCGCCCCGCCAGACGGCGCTCAAATCGTTGCAGCGTTACCCCGGAGACGGCGGTGTCGCCGTGAATCCGGGTGACACTCGTTTCAAAGCTGAAGGTGACCCCCTCGTGCAGCGCCTCTGCATACTCCTTGTCACTTGAGCGCCGTTCCTTTTCGGGGACGATATCGACCGTCATGACACTGGCCGCGCCGAGGCGCAGGGCGGTGCGGGCGGCGTCGACGGCAACATTGCCGGCACCGATGACCACAACCCGATCGCCGCGAACGACCGGGGCGAGGCTGTCGGTCAGGCTGCCATCCTGAATCAGAGCCACCGTCTCCAGGAAATAGATCGCCTGCATGGCACCACTCAGCTCTTCTCCGGGAATCCCGAGTTTTTTTGCCAGGCCAGTGCCGGTGCCGATGAAGATCGCCTGATAGCCCATGGCGAAGAGCTGATCGATGGTCAGATCGTCGCCGATGACGACCTCGGTCTCCATGCGCACACCGAGATTGCGGATGATTTCGATCTGCTTGTCCACCACCTCATTGGGGAGACGGTATTCAGGTATGCCGTAACGCAGGACCCCGCCCGCCTTGGAGTGGGCTTCAAAGATCGTGACCCGATAGTTCTGTTTGGCGAGAATCGCCGCCACCGACAATCCGGCCGGGCCGGAACCGATAATGGCCACCTTGCCGCGCAGCCGGTTCAGTGCCAGTTCCATCTCCTTCTCGGCGAGGAATCGCTCCAGTTTGCTGATCTGGATTCCCTCTCCCTTGCGGCTGAGGATGCACGACCCTTCACACTGTTCATTGTGCGGACAGACGCGGGCGCAGATGATGGCGAGGTTGCTGTTCCGGTTGATGATATCGATGGCGATGGTGTAATCGCGCGCTTCGATTGCCGCAATAATCTCCGGGATACGATTCTCGATCGGGCAGCCGCCGACACACTGCGGATTCTTGCATTTGAGACAGCGCCGTGCCTCGGCCAGCGCTTCTTCTTCGCTGAACCCTTTTTCCAGTTCGTCAAAATTAAGCATGGGGTTAATCCTGTCTGCTCGTCCGGTCGGTGAGCATTATTTGTCGCGCAACCATTTTATCCAGTCGAGCCAGTGTGTTGCCTGCGCTTTTTTTATCGCTAGCTGCACTTCGCCAATACGTCGATCCACCTCCTCTTCACCACGTTCAACCGCTTGGCCCGAAGTTGAAAAATCGGCCCAGTGCGCCACCCCGTTGTGGGGAGAGAGAACGACGTCGGCGGCTTTAAGCTGTTCGATATTGAGCGCCCGGCGGGCCAGGGCATCGGCGCGCGCAATGATATCAAGCGCATTGCGCGGTTCACCGAAGCCGATCAGCGCGTCACCGACATCGACGGCGATGACAAAATCAGCGCCGAGGCGCCGGGCCGCAGTGATCGGCACCGTTTCCGACCAACCGCCGTCGACCAGCAGGCGTCCGTCCAGTTCCACCGGCCTGAGGACCCCCGGCATGGCGCAGGACGCGGCAATCACCTCGCGCAGGCGCCCGTGATCAAGCGTCATCGATTCGCCGCTTTTCAGATCAAGGGCGACTGCGGCAAAGGGGATACGGGTCTGCTTAACATCGAGATCGTCGAGCAGATAAGCATAGCTTTCTGCTGCGGTTTTTTCGTTGACCAGCGCTGTCTGGGTGATCATTAACGTATTCATGACGCCACGGCGAGCGAATCGACCGACTTCGGCCAGGACCCCGGTGTCATGCGAATCAAGTTCCTTGAAAAAGTTAAATCCTGAATCAGTGAATTCGTCGCTGGCGAGATAGGCGTTGAAACGCTCCCTGACTGCGGTCACATCCAGATGAGTCGCAAACATGGCACCAATCATCGCCCCCATGCTGGTGCCGGTAACGATGTCGACAGTAATGCCATATTTTTCAAGCCCGGCAAGGACGCCGATATGGGAAAAAGCCCGCGCCGCGCCGCCGCCGAGAGCCAGACCGATTTTAAAACGCTTTGCCATTGTCCACTCCTGAATATCCGACCGCCTGCAAGGCGGTTTCTGTATCGTGCATCCTGCACCTGTTGTGGCGTTTGTGCAACCAGTTATCGCATTAATTCTCGCAATCTCCCTCCTTGAAATCAACCTCTAATCTTTGTGGCGATTCCTTCCTGAAGGGGCTTGCTGCGGTTGCATTTACACGGTTGAGGGCTAAAGTATCATCTCAAAGGTAATTAAAGCGACAAGGATGAACTGAAATATGCGACCACAATGGGTGATTGTCAACGACCAGATGCAGCACGGGTACCGTTACCTGCTGAGTGAACCGCCGGGGACCCATTTTGCTCCGGAATTTAGGCCACAGGTGACCCCTGCCGAGATGCTTGCTCTCGGGGTCTTCGGGGGGAAATATATGACCGATTGTCGTGCCGAGTTTCCCGCCTCCTGGTTCAGTCATGCCCGCCTGAGTCCTGAAAAAAGTGATCCTGAGGTCAATTTTTTTGGTGTCATGGCGTCTCAACCACTTTCTTGCTGGCAAGAAAAAGGGTGGATATATCATGAAGATCCGCGCGGCTGGTTTCAGTGGTACTGCCGCTATTATCGCGGGCGTCGCTGCATCGATGACCAGCGGCAGATTAAACGCTGGCGGGCGATGCAGCGGCATGTCGCCCAGTTGCTAAAACACTGCTTGCCGGGAGATCTGAACTGTCGTCGCAAACAACGGCAGGCACTGCTGCAATGGGCCTATGACAGCCGCTTGTTGTAAACTGGTCTTGAGACCCGATAAATGACCAGCGCCGATTGACAGAACTTTCTGGTGGTGTATAGAAATTGTATAGAACAATGTTATAATTCAATCCGTAGTGGTTTCGCGTCGATTTTTCCAATGATAAACTTTTGCAGCGATTGAATTGTTCAGCCATGGTTGCACTGGGGCGGATATCCTTCGCAGCCACTTCCCGGAAGGAGAAAAGATCATGAAAATCACACGACTGATAGCACTGGTTGCGGCGATTTCGCTGCTTATCGGCGGCCTGGCTGTTGCCGGCAAGGATTTTGATGCGGTGAAGAAGAAAGGTTATCTTCAGGTCGGGGTCAACGGCGGGGTGTTCGGTTTCGGCATGCCTGACGCCAAAGGGGTCTGGAAGGGGCTTGATGTTGATACCGCCCGTGCAATCGCGGCGGCGATCTTTGGTGATGCTGACAAGGTCAAATTCACGCCGCTGACCGCCCAGCAGCGCTTTACCGCCCTGCAATCGGGGGAGATTGATGTGCTGACCCGTAACGCGACGCGTACCCTGAGCCGTGAGACCCAGTTGGGACTCAATTTCGTCACCGTCAACTATTATGACGGGCAAGGCTTCATGGTGGCGAAAAAACTCGGGGTCAAGAGCGCCAAAGAGCTTGACGGGGCGACGATTTGTGTCCTCCCTGGCACCACTACCGAGCAGAATGTCGCAGATTACTTCCGCAACAACAAGATCAAATGGAAGCCGGTAGTGATTGAATCGACCACCGAGCTGGCCAAAACGTTCTTTGCCGGCCGCTGCGACGTGTTGACTTCTGACGCGTCCCAGTTAGCGGGAGCCCGATCTGTCGCCCCCAAGCCGGAGAATTACGTGATTCTGCCGGAAATCATCTCCAAAGAGCCGTTGGCACCGGTTGTTCGTCATGGCGATGATCAATTCCGCGACATCGTCGATTTTACCGTGCTGGCGCTGATCAACGCTGAAGAACTGGGGATCACCTCGCAAAATGTTGACGCGATGCTCAAGAGCACGGATCCGGTCGTGCAACGTTTTCTCGGCGTCACCGCCGGTAACGGTGCCGCCCTGGGACTCGATGAAAAATGGGCCTACAATATCGTTAAGCAAGTCGGGAACTATGGTGAGGTGTTTGAACGCAATGTCGGTCCGAATACCGCGCTCGGCATTGAGCGGGGGTTGAATGCGCTGTGGACTGACGGCGGTTTGATGTATTCTCCACCGTTCAAGTAGTGAGGTTCGCCCTGGAGGGGCATTGAGCAATGCCCCTCCAGTTTTACTTTTTCCACGAGAAAGAAAGCCTTTGCCGCGACGACAAAACGACACAACTGCCGCCGATCCTCCGCTGGTGCCATTCTGGCACGATCCCGCCAAACGCGGGATGTTGCTGCAGATCGTCGTTCTGCTGCTGGCCCTGGGCGTTGGTTATGTTCTGGTTGCCAATACCCAGGCCAACTTGCAACGTCAGTCGATAGCCACCGGTTTCGGTTTTATCGAGCACGAAGCCGGGTTTGAAATTGGCGAACCGGCTATCCCCTATTCAGCGGCAGACAGCTACGGTCGGGCATTACTGGTCGGGGCACTCAACACCCTCAGGGTCTCTTTTACCGGGATCATCTTCACACTGATTTTAGGCTCCGTCGTCGGAGTTGCGCGCCTGTCACGCAATTGGCTGATTTCTCATCTGGCCAAGGTGTTTATCGAGGTGATGCAGAATATTCCGCTGCTGTTGCAACTTTTCTTCTGGTACGCCCTTTTTTATGAGGTTTTTCCGTCGCCGCGCGAGGCACTCAATCCGCTGCGCGGCGTCTTCGTATGTAATCGCGGGTTGATTTTCGGGGTGCCGATCGAACACCCGGCCCATGGCTGGATGCTGATTGCACTCCTGGCTGGAATGGTTCTCTGGCGATTGCTGGTGTGGTGGGGGCGCAGACTTCAGGAGAGAACCGGGACGATTGTGCCGGTACACCGCCTGGGGATCGCTCTGTGTCTGTTGTTGCCGCTGCTGGTGTGGCTGGCGGCTGGTGCGCCGACCGCCATGGACATGCCGGTTTTCAAGGGATTTAACTTCCAGGGCGGGATGAGTGTCAGCCCTGAGTTCAGTGCGTTGCTGATCGGCCTGGTCCTCTACACATCGGCCTTTGTCGCCGAAATTGTGCGGGCCGGGATCCAGTCGGTCGCACACGGGCAAGTCGAAGCGGCGATGGCGATCGGCTTACGTCCGGGGCAGGTATTGCATCTGGTTGTTTTCCCTCAGGCGACCCGGGTTATCGTTCCGCCGTTGACAAGCCAGATGCTCAACCTGACCAAGAACAGCTCACTGGCGATCGCTATCGGTTACAGCGATTTTGTTTCGGTTGCCAACACCACGATCAATCAGACCGGCCAGGCGATTGAAGGGGTTGCCCTGATTATGGTGGTCTATCTCTTTTTCAGTCTGTCAACCTCGGCGTTCATGAACTGGTACAACAAAAAGACAGCGCTGGTGGAGCGGTGAAGCGATGATCACAGGATCGAACACAGACGCCGCTCAGATGAAACCACCGCTCCGTAATATCGGGGTCATCGGTTGGCTGCGGGAAAATCTGTTCAACAATATTTTCAACTCCCTGTTGACACTGGTGACTATCTACGGGCTCTGGCTCTTTGTTCCGCCGATGATCCGCTGGGTTTTTATTGACAGCCTCTGGTTTAGCAGTGCTGAAGCGTGTCGCGATATCGAAGGTGCCTGCTGGTCGATCATCCCCAACAACGTCAGCTTTATTTTCTTTGGTTTCTTCCCGGAGGGGGAGCAATGGCGCCCTCTCACGGCGATGTTGCTCCTTTTTGCGTTGGTCTTCTACTCCAAAAATCGCCAACACTGGCGACAGTCGCTTGCCATCTACTGGTTGCTGGGGCTGATTGTGATGGGGGGGCTGATGCACGGCGGGGTGTTCGGCATGCCGGTAGTTGAGACCGCGCAATGGAGTGGCTTCCCGCTGACGCTGATGCTTGCATTGTTCGGCATGGTCGGTGCCTACCCGCTGGGCGTGCTGCTGGCGCTGGGGCGGCGTTCCAAGCTAATTGGCATTAAATCCGTCTGTGTTGTGTATATTGAACTGATTCGCGGTGTGCCGCTCATCAGTCTGCTCTTTATGTCCTCGGTGATGTTCCCGCTCTTTTTGCCCGAGGGTGTCTCGTTTGACAAGGTGTTACGGGCACAGGTGGCGATTATTCTCTTTGCTGCCGCCTACATTGCCGAGGTGGTGCGCGGCGGGTTGCAGGCCATCCCCGCCGGTCAATATGAGGCGGCCAATGCGCTGGGGCTGAGCTACGCCAAAACGATGCGGCTGATTGTCTTGCCGCAAGCCTTGAAAATTGTCATTCCGCCGAGTGTCGGGATCCTCATCTCGGCATTCAAGGATACCTCGCTGGTGGTGATTATCGCACTTTATGACGTTCTCAAAACCACCAAGGTGACGTTATCCAACCCCCAGTGGATGGGGTATTCCAGCGAGGCTTACCTGTTTCTGGCGGTACTTTATTTTGTTTGCTGTTATGCAATGACCAGCTACAGTCGTCGGTTGGAAAAGGAACTGCATGCCGGGCACTGACGCAAAAGGTGAAAGAGCTATGCACGAGCACAACGACATGCTGCAGGAAAATTCGGAGCAACCGATCATTGAAGTGATCGGCATGCACAAGTGGTTCGGTGATTTTCATGTGTTGAAAGATATCAACCTGAAAGTAATAGCGCAGGAAAGGATCGTTATCTGCGGGCCGTCCGGTTCAGGAAAATCAACCATGATCCGTTGTCTCAATCGCCTGGAGGAACACCAGAAGGGGCAGATCATTGTCGATGGAATCGAACTGACCAACGACATCAAGAATATCGAAAAGGTCAGGGCGGAGGTCGGGATGGTCTTTCAGCACTTCAACCTTTTTCCGCATCTGACGATCCTTGAAAATCTGACCCTTGGTCCGATCTGGGTGCGCAAAACCCCGAAGAGAGAGGCCGTAGAAGCGGCAATGCGCTATCTGGAGAAGGTGCGGATTGCCGAGCAGGCTGAAAAGTTTCCCGGTCAACTCTCCGGCGGGCAACAGCAGCGGGTGGCGATTGCCCGCAGCCTGTGCATGAACCCCAAGGTCATGCTTTTTGACGAGCCGACCTCCGCCCTCGATCCCGAGATGATCAAGGAAGTGCTCGATGTGATGATCGATCTCGCCGAAGAAGGGATGACGATGCTGGTGGTGACCCATGAGATGGGGTTTGCCAAGAGCGTCGCCGACCGGGTGATGTTCATGGATGAGGGGCAGATCGTTGAGCAGAACAGTCCGCAGGAGTTTTTCGATCATCCGCAGAATGACCGCACTAAGCTGTTCTTGAGCCAGATTTTGTGATGTAAATTCTTTCACCGTAAGCGACGCCCCTGTGGTAGCATCTCCACCCTTCACATAACAACCAAGCCTTGTCGGACGAAATTTTTGCTTAGCCACTTAATTCTTTTTTGCGAGTGCAACATTGAATATACTCTATGACACTAAGGGAATTATCATGTCTTTTGATTCTCTCGGCCTTTGTGCCGAACTGCTGACTGCGATTTCCGCCCAGGGGTATACCACCCCGACTCCGATTCAGCGGGAGGCAATCCCGGTTATTTTCGAGGGGTGCGATCTGCTCGCGGGGGCGCAGACCGGTACTGGTAAAACAGCGGCGTTTGCTCTGCCGATTGTGCAAAAGCTGAGTGAAAAGGCACCAAAGCGCAGACACCGTCGTCCGCGCGCGCTGGTGCTGGTGCCGACCCGGGAACTGGCGGCGCAGGTCAGTGATCAGCTGCAATATTACGGACGTCGCCTGGCGTTGCGCTCGACCATGATCTACGGCGGGGTGAACATCCGACCGCAGATGCAGCGGCTGGAACGGGGGATTGATATTGTCGTTGCGACACCGGGACGCCTGCTCGATCACGCCGAACGGCGGACCATCAATCTGAGTGAAATCGAGTTTCTGGTGCTGGACGAGGCTGACCGCATGCTCGATCTCGGGTTTATCGACGATATCCTCAGGGTGGCGGAGTACTTGCCTGAACCGTGTCAACACCTGTTATTTTCGGCCACCTATTCACAAAGCATCAAACAGTTGGCCGATGAGCTTCTTGATCAACCGCGGCGGATTGAAGTTGCAAAACCAAATATTGCCGCCACTGCTGTTGACCAGGCCGTGTATCCGGTCGAGCGCAGTCGCAAACGGGAAATGCTTTCCCATCTGATCCGTACCGGGGAGTGGCAACAGGTGCTGGTCTTTACCCGCACCCGCTACGGTGCCGATCAGTTGACGGCGGAATTATTGTTTGACGGCATCAAGGCTGCACCGATTCACAGCAACAAGAGCCAGTCAATCCGCACCCGGACGTTGGCGGAATTCAAACGAGGGGAATTGCGGGTACTGGTGGCGACTGACGTGGCGGCGCGCGGGCTTGATATTCAGCATCTGCCATACGTGGTGAATTACGAATTGCCGCAGGTTGCTGAAGACTATGTGCATCGGATCGGTCGCACCGGGCGGGCCGGAGAAGCTGGCGTCGCGCTCTCCCTCGTTGGCCCGGCCGAGCAACTGCTGTTGCAGGCGATAGAAAAACTGCTCGGCTACGTCATCCCGATCAGGACGGTAGCAGACTTTCCAGAAATTGCCGTCAAACGCGGGATGGTGGTGAAAAAAAGTAAGTCCGCCACAGGTGGATCCATGCCGAAGGCCACTTTGCCCAAGACAGAGAAGGTTGCTCCCAAGCCCAAAAAAGCGGTGAAGAAACAGGTCTCGACCAAGAGCAGAAAACCCGGGGGAAAAAAGACGACGACCGCCAAAGCTTCACCTACGGCAGGTCGCCGTGGGGGGCGAACCAGGTGAAATTAAAAGTGAGTGACATCCTATGAACGACCCTTTGCACGGCGTGACGTTGGAACAGATCGTAATCACCCTGGCCGAACATTATGGTTGGGAGGAGCTGGCGCGAAATATTGAAATCAATTGTTTCATCAGTAACCCCTCGATCAAGTCGAGCCTGAAGTTTCTGCGCCGCACGCCCTGGGCGCGCAAGCGGGTGGAAAAGCTCTATCTCGCTGCGCAACGGAGTGACTGGTGAGTCCTCCGGTTTACATGACCCCCGCCTGCGCGCAGCGCTTACGTGCCGAGCTCAAGGAAACGCTCTACACCTTGCGTCCCGAGATGGTGCAGACCGCCGCCTGGGCGGCGAGTAACGGCGACCGCAGCGAGAATGCCGACTATCATTACGCCAAGCGGAAGTTGCGTCAGTATGACGGGCGGATCCGCTTCCTGACCAAACGGCTCGAAGCGGCGTTGATTGTCGATCCGGTCGCGCAGCAGCCGGTGGCTAACGGCCGGGTGCTGTTCGGTTGTACGGTAACGGTTGAAAATGTTGACGGCGATGAGAAGGTGTACAGTATTGTCGGGGTCGATGAATTTGACCCGGCCTGCGGACGCGTCAGCTGGACGTCGCCGATCGGGCGGGCGTTGCTGGGCAAATCGGCAGGGGACAGTGTGACCTTTGCGACGCCCGGCGGGACTTCGGAACTGGAGATCGTCAAGGTCGAGTATAAGGCGTTGGACTGACGACCCCTTGAAAATATACGCTGTTGCGTTAGAGTGCAGCAATCGATCAATGATCTTAACTGGAGTAACGATGTATGTGGCGGACAATTGCAACGTTAATGCTGTTGTGCCTTGTATCGGCGACGCTGGCTTTTGCAACGGACGGTTTTCATCAGCGGATCGCCGCCTGCATTGAGCGCACGGATGCCGACTGCCGGGAGGTCTGCCGCGATTGCCATGCCGCAGATCGTCCCACGACTGACGGTATGCTCAGCAGCAGCTGCGTCGACTGTCATGATGACATGCAGGCGCAGGACGCAGCGCCGTCCGGCACGGCCGTGCTACACGGCAATCATGGGCAGGTTGCCTGCGTGGACTGTCACGATCCCCATAACGGCGAGTTTGGCTTACTGAAAATATCCAACCGGGGCTCCGCGCTCTGTCTGTCCTGTCACGAGAAATAAACAGTGACAAGTGATAGGTCATAAGAGAGGGGAGCCGTTCGGCTGCCCTCTCGGTGTTTGGAGCGCGTTACAATTTTAGCTCGGCTTCCCCCTGACAGAGGGCGGCGCGTTCCGCGGCAACGCGTGGATCCTCACAGTATTCCTCAAAACGCATTTTACGGTCGATAATCCCCCCCGGTGTAAACTCAATGATGCGGTTGGCGATGGTGGCGACGAATTCGTGGTCGTGGGAGGCGAAGAGCAGCACCTCCTTATAGTCGATCAGGGCATTGTTGAGGGCGGTGATCGATTCGAGATCCAGGTGATTGGTCGGCTCGTCGAAGATCAGCGTGTTGGCGGCGGCCAGCATCATTTTCGAGAGCATGCAGCGCACCCGCTCACCGCCGGAGAGGACCGAGGTCTGTTTGGTCGCCTCTTCGCCGGAAAAGAGCATCTTGCCGAGAAAACCGCGCGCAAAGTTTTCCCCTTCGCCCGGCGCGAACTGACACAACCACTCGATCAGATTCATCTCATTGGCGAAATAGGCGGCATTTTCGCGGGGGAAATAGGCCGGAGTGATGGTGACGCCCCAGCGGAACGTGCCGCTGTCCGGCTTGACTTCTTTGGCCAGGATCTGAAAGAGGGTGGTTTTGGCGAGGCCGTCGCCGCCGACGAAGGCGACCTTGTCACCGGGACCGATATTCAGCGTGAGCTGGTCGAGAATCTGCACGCCATCAATCGTTTTGCTCAGGTCCTTGATCTCCAGCACGATATCGCCGCAGGGGCGCTCCGGTTTGAAGACGACGAAGGGATATTTACGCGAGGAGACCGGCATTTCCTCAACGGTGAGCTTCTCCAGCAACTTTTTTCGTGACGTGGCCTGCTTCGCCTTGGAGGCGTTGGAGGAAAAGCGCTGGATGAACTCCTTGAGCTCATTGGCCTTGTCGGTGACCTTGCGGTTCTCGTCCTGCTTCTGCTTCAGGTTCAGCTGGCTGGCCTGATACCAGAAGTCGTAGTTGCCGACATAGACGGTGATCTTGCTGAAATCGATATCAGCGACGTGGGTGCAGACCTGATTGAGAAAATGGCGATCATGGGAAACGACGATCACCGTATTCTGGAAACGGGAGAGAAATTCGTCGAGCCAGCGAATCGCCTTGAGGTCGAGGTGGTTGGTCGGTTCGTCGAGCAGCAGCACGTCGGGATTGCCGAACAGCGCCTGGGCGAGCAGCACCCGCACCTTGTCACTCCCTTCCAGCGCCTTCATCTGCTTCTGGCGCAGTTCCTCGGGGATGCCGAGACCGTTGAGCAGCACCGCCGCCTCCGCTTCGGCTTCGTAGCCGTTGAGCTCGGCAAACTCCGCTTCCAGTTCCCCGGAACGAACCCCGTCCGCTTCACTGAACTCTTCTTTGGCGTAGATCGCGTTACGTTCGCTCATTACCTGGTAGAGGTGTTCGTGCCCCATGATGACGGTGTCGAACACGGTATGTTCGTCGAAGGCGAAGTGATCCTGGCGAAGTATGGCGATGCGCTGCCCGGAGCCGACGCTGACCGTGCCCTTGTCGGCTTCGAGTTCACCGGCGAGGATTTTCAGGAAGGTCGATTTACCGGCGCCGTTGGCGCCGATGAGGCCGTAGCAGTTGCCGGGGGTGAATTTGATATTGACGTCTTTAAAAATAATTTTCTTGCCGTAGGCGAGAGCGATATTGGTGGCGCTGATCATAATACTGAATGTCCTTTGCTGAAAAAATAAAAGAACCATGGGGCAACCCATGGCTCGCGGAGAGTATTTATAGCACTCTTTGTCGTTTGACAGCAATCCCTTATCGACACTTTATTGCGCCAGCGCGTCTTTTTTACGGTTTTGCGGGCAGATTTGAGGCATAATGCGGCGCGAATAATCTCTATCCCGTCTGTGAGGCTCCGATGGCACAACCCTGGAAAACAATCGACCGTATCGACACCGCCGAGGGGGTGCTGGAATTGCGCCAGCGCGGCGCGCAAGATTTTTTGATTACCGTCGGCGGGCTGGTGCTGATGAACAGCCTGTCGAACCGCTCTGAAGTGGTGCTGGGCGAGCTCGGCTGTCGTCAGCTGCGCGACCATGCTGCCCCGCGCGTGCTGGTCGGCGGACTCGGCATGGGGTTCACACTCAGGGCGGTCCTCGACGGTCTCCCCGTAACGGCCCAGGTGGTCGTCGCCGAGCTCAACCCGGTGGTTGTTCAGTGGTGCCGTGGTCCGTTGGCGCTCCTTACCGACAATGCGGTCAGCGACCCACGCGTGACGGTCGCCGTCGGCGACGTTGCCGAACTGGTGCGCGAGACGGCGCACGGCGCGGGGCAGGGCAGCTACGACGCGGTGGTGTTCGATCTCTACACAGGGCCACATCACAAGACCGACAAGGTGCATGATCCACTCTACGGCAGCCGCGCTATCGCCCATGTGTATGCGGCGCTCAAAGCGGGGGGGCTCTTCACAATCTGGGGAGAAAACTACGACGAAGGGTTTGACAAGCGTTTACGCAACGCGGGATTTTCCACCAGTCATCAGCGACCGGGGCGCGGCGGTTATCGGCATGTGGTTTTCATCGCTGAAAAGCGACAAGGCAAGGCGGCGGTGCGATGACCGAGGCGGAATTTAGCTGCCTGCTCTGCGGGCATTGCTGTCTCAATCTGGTCGATGCCTATCGGGGGTGTGTCAGCGACGCCGATCTCGACTTGTGGCGGCGGGAAGGGCGTGACGATCTGCTCGCCTGGGTCGAAACCCTCGACCTCGGGCATGGGAATTTGCTTCACACCGCCTGGGTCGATCCGGAAACCGGGGACGACGTCGATCGCTGCCCGTGGTTGCAGGAACTGCCGGAACAGCGGGGGTATCTCTGCTCGATCAACGCGGTAAAACCGCAGCACTGTCGCGAATATCCTGAACATCGACGTCACGGACAGCAAACCGGTTGTCCGGCCTGCAAGAAATGAAATTATTTTTGATTACGCTGACCGACGTGTCCCTCCGAGTTTTTTAAATCTCTTTAAAATTAAAGCGATAAACAAAATTCCTGGCGTCATAGAAGTCGAGCGGTTTGCCGCCGACCTCGGCATAGGGGTAGCCGAAGGTGTTGAGCGGCGGGCCGACTTGGGCGGGATTGAGAGTCAGATCGCGGCCGCTGGCGAGTTTGAAGCGATATGCATCGATGCCGCCCCAGAAATAGTCGCGCAGTTCGGTGACACGCGGACTGTCGAGTGTCAGCTTCTCCACCAGTATTGCCTTGAGGACGTCAGCCGGGTCGACCGGCACCCAGCCATGATCGGGGAGAAAAAATTCAGCCCAGCAGTGCTGCCAGCCGGTAATATCCTGTTCACTCTTTTTGCCGAGGCGCAGGCCGAAAACCTCGCGGGCCGGAACTCCCGCCGCACGACTGAGAGCGATGTAAACCGAGGAGATATCGGTGCATTTGCCGCCCGGTTTTTGCAACAGAAAGCAGACATCCCCTTTGCCGCAGCCGACGGTAGTGGCGTCACGGTACATATTTTCAACGGTCCAGTCGTAGATCGCCTTGCTCCGTTCCAGAACGGTCGTCTTGTTGGCAACGATTGTATCGGCCAGTTCCTTGACTGCTCCATCGATCGGGGCAAGACGGGTCGGAGTGAGATACTCGGCGTAATCGGCGCGGTTCCAGGCCGGCTCATGAATCGGCAGTGCACCGCGTCGCAGCTCCTTGCGCTCGACGTCAAAGGTAAGATTCAGCTTGCGACTCTTGCTCCCTTGCGGCCATTCGGCGTAGAGCAGCGGCGTGCCGTTCATCTGGACGGTGTAAACGCCTGTCGCGGCGTAGTCACCGCTGAGGCGAATCGTGCTGACCTGCTGATGCTGATCTGACACCGGGTAGGGGATCCAGAGTTTCACGATTTCGCCGACCGGTTGTGCGCTCAGGTCGAACTCCATGCTGACCTGACCGGCACGGCTTTGTGCCAGTGTGGTCAGCGGAATGAACAGGGACAGAAGAACAAGGGACGTCAATACTCTTTTCATGCTTATTTGCTCCTGACAATACAATCGGGTTTAAAGTTCACCGCATTATCAGCGATTGATATCATCAAATCAAGTCATCCTTTAATCAGTATCAGTAACCGCCAGGCTCAAATCCATCCGCTATTACTGCCACCAATCCTCGTGCGCACCGAATTTGTCCTCCTTTCTTCTTTACAAATCCCTTAAAAATCATTACCTTTATCAACTGCCCTCAGCGCACAGTAAAGGAACCCGATGGATTGCAGCCTGATACGAAATTTTTCGATTATTGCCCATATTGATCACGGTAAATCGACCCTTGCTGACCGCTTGCTGGAAGCAACCGGAACGCTCACCGAGCGTGAAAAAACCAACCAGTTTCTCGATAAGATGGAGCTGGAACGTGAACGCGGAATTACCATCAAAGCGCAGGCGGTACGTCTGAAATACCGGGCTGCCGATGGCAAGAATTATATTCTCAATCTGATCGATACTCCGGGACATGTAGATTTTACCTATGAGGTCAGTCGCTCGCTCAAGGCTTGTGAAGGGGCGCTGCTGGTTGTCGATGCGTCACAAGGGGTTGAGGCGCAAACACTGGCCAATGTTTATCTGGCGATCGATCAAAATCTCGAAGTGCTGCCGGTGCTGAACAAAATTGATCTGCCCAGTGCCGAGCCGGAAAAAGTCAAAGAGGAAATTGAAGAAATCATCGGTCTCGACACCAGTGAGACGATTTCTGCCAGCGCCAAAGAGGGGATCGGGATCGCCGAGATTCTTGAAGCGATCATTCACAAAATTCCTGCCCCCAATGGCAATATCGCCGCTCCGTTGAAGGCTCTGGTGTTTGACTCTTGGTATGACTCTTATCAGGGGGTTATTGTTCTGGTGCGGGTGATTGACGGGACCTTGCTCAAGGGGGAGAGGATCCGGCTGATGGCGACCGGGCGTTGTTATGAGGTGCAGAAAGTCGGTGCCTTTGCTCCCCATCTGGTCGAATTGCCGCAATTGGCTGCGGGCGAGGTTGGTTTCATTATCGCCAGTATCAAGGGGGTCAAGGACGCCAAGGTGGGCGACACGATTACCCATGAAAAACAGGGCGCTACGGTTGCTCTCGAAGGGTTTAAAGAGGTCAAGCCGATGGTTTTTTCTGGGTTTTATCCGATCGACAGCGGTGATTACGATTCCCTGCGTGACGCGATGGAAAAGCTCAGCCTTAACGACGCATCTTTTTCTTTCACGCCGGAAACGTCGCTGGCCCTTGGTTTCGGTTTCCGTTGCGGCTTTCTCGGGCTGCTGCATATGGAGATCATCCAGGAGCGTCTGGAACGTGAATTTGGCGTCGATCTGATTACTACGGCACCGACCGTTGTCTATAAAGTTACCACGGTCAGGGGTGACCAGATGTCCGTTGAAAGTGCCAATAACCTTCCCGAAGTACAGCTTATCGAAAAGATTGAGGAGCCATTTATCCTCGCCTCGATTCATGTGCCGAATGAGTTTGTCGGTGGTGTCCTTGCCCTCTGCGAAGAAAAACGCGGCATCCAGCGCGAAATTAAATATCTTACCGCGACACGGGTGATGGTGGTTTACGAATTGCCGCTCAATGAAGTCGTGATGGATTTCTATGACCGTCTCAAAACAATTACCCGCGGTTATGCTTCCCTTGATTATGAACCGCTCGATTACCGCCGCAGCGAACTGACACGACTCAATATCATGATCAATGGTGAAGTTATTGATGCCCTGTCGCTGATCGTGCACCGCGACAAGGCGCAGTATCGCGGTCGCGAACTGGCGGCAAAAATGAAGGAATTTATTCCGCGCCAGCAGTTCGAAGTGGCGATTCAGGCGGCGATCGGCAACAAGGTGATTGCCCGCGAGACGGTCAAAGCCCTGCGCAAGGACGTGACCGCCAAGTGCTACGGTGGTGATATCAGCCGGAAACGCAAACTACTGGAGAAGCAGAAAGAGGGGAAAAAGCGCATGAAGCAGGTCGGCAGCGTTGAATTGCCTCAGGAAGCATTCCTTGCAATCCTTAAAGTAAAGGAACAAAAATGATAACAAAAGATCCTGCTGTGCAAGAAGAAAACGCTGGAGAAGAACCGACGCCCGCGGTGTCGAAAAAAACGCATAAATCAAAGGTGCGGGAGTGGGTCGAGGCGATTATTGTTGCCGCTTTACTGGCGCTGGTGATTCGTTCGCTGGTTGTTCAGGCGTATAAAATCCCTTCTGGATCGATGGAAGATACGTTGTTGATCGGTGATCATCTGCTGGTCAACAAATTTATTTACGGGACGAAACTTCCTTTTATCGATGAACGTTTTCTGGTGCTTCGTGAGCCGCAGCGTGGTGATGTAGTGGTTTTTGAGTTTCCGGAAGATCGCGATCAATCGTACTTCAAGCGGCGGGATTTTATTAAACGCGTGATCGGTGTCCCCGGCGACAAGATTGAGATAAGTAACAAGCAGGTTTTTGTCAATGGGCAACCATTGGCACTGGAGCAGGCCGTGTTCAAGGAACCGAATGTCCTTCCACAGACCCTCAGCCCGCGCGACAACTTTGGTCCCGTCGTCGTCCCGCCGGAGAGTTTGTTTGTCATGGGGGACAATCGTGATCGTTCTTATGACAGCCGTTTTTGGGGGTTCGTTGCTTATGACGCGCTCAAAGGATTGGCTTTTATCAAATACTGGTCATGGGATGCAGACAAATTTTTCCCTCGTTTCGGGCGCATTGGCCGTCCGATTGACTGATTGCGTAGTGGAGCCTTGGAGATGGAAACAGTCAAAACCGCCATGTTTGAATATCTGATCAGCCTTGCCGAAGAACACCCCGAAGGCGGTTATACCTTCCGTCTTGATGGCAGTGAATACCGGATTGATGATGTGCTGGAAATCAGTTCAATAGCAACGAAGCACGGCTACATCATCATTTACTGAATTCAACCATCAGCTGTTTACCAGGAGTCTGTCCGAGAATGAATGACCGGCTGCAAACCCAGCTGTTTGGCTTATATTTCAGCTCCTTTTTGCCCCATAGCTAGGCTGCAAATGAGCTGAAATCTGCCCTCAAACTTCTGGATTTTCGCTGCGGCCCTTATTCTCGGACAGGCTCCAAGGGCGACGTTGGCACTGGTCGGCTTGCGGGTTGTTCAACCGCCGGACGGTGATAGCGGTGAAGATTCTTCTGCCGCCTGATTGGCGGAGGGTGTGTGTGCACCGATCAGCTTCGCCACAATCTGTTCTTCAATCTTCGGCAGTAATGGACTGCCGCTTAAAAATTTAAAGAGCTGCACCAGTCCCCAAAGGAACAATAACGGGAGCAGGATCGTTTGCAGCAAAAATACCACGATCAATTTAAGAAAACTTTCGATCATGGCAGACGCGGAAGCTTCAATTTTTCTGAAGCGTTTGTTCCACTCAGCAGGGCTGAATACCCCGCTCACAGCATCTTTGGTGCGTTGCCAAAGTCCCCTGTCCCCTTCGGATTCTACCACCAGTTCCTGTTGAAGTGCTTTTAATTGTGCAGCGTTTTGCTCGACTTGCCCGGCGGCAACCTGGTAGTCGCTGTCAAGAAAGAGATGATACGTTTGCGCGTTGACCCAGGCTGTTGCCGGTACGCAAAAACGCACAAACAGTGCAACAAAGAGAAGTCGTCGGGCAACCGGAGCGGCATAGGTGCGTACACCGCACTGTCCCCAAAGGGAAAAAAGAAAAAATCCCAGCGACAAGGGTAAAAGCAGATTGACGGCAACCCACGGGCCGATATTGAGGAGAAATTTCTGCACGCCGATAGACGTCAGACTGACGAGCATGACCCAGGAAAAACGTTCGACCAGATCGTTGAGTGGGTCAAGAATTTCGCCGACCGCAATGGTCACCAGCGGGAGGGAAAGTTCACTGTCCTGAAGCAACGAGAGAACGGCATTTGTGGTGCGAGCGGCAGCAAAAGCCAGTAATGCCTTGTTCAACGAATCATCAAGAAACCCGGTTGCCTGGGCATCAATCGCCTGAAACGACGCGTTGTTATAGATGGGAGTGTTAAGCGGCTGGTAGCAGGTTGCTGTCAGCAAAAACAGGATCACTCCGGTAAGGCCGATTTTTGTGATCTGTCGTCGATTCATGTTTGCATCATAACCTGTTTCTGGACGGGTGCAACGTGTGGATGATTAATAGATTTTGCGTTTTGAAAAAGAAGAACCAATGACGTTGAAGGTATTTTCAACAATAAAAAGCGCATCAGGATCGTGCATGAAAACGATCTCTTCCAGACGCTTGAGCTGAATGTTGTTGATCACCGTCATCAGCACCCGTTGCTGTTTTTTATTGAAGGCGCCGGTGCCTTTCAGGAAGGTCGACCCGATCTTCAGTTTTTCGAGCACCTCGTCGGCGATCTGTTGTGACTGGCGGGAGATCACCAGGGTCATTTTACGTTCGCTGAACATCGCCAGAACCTGATCGACAATTTTGGCGGAGACGAAGGCCATGATCAGCGAGACGATGACCAGATCGGCATCCAGGGTAAAGCAACAAATTGCAAAAAGAACCAGGTTGAGAATCAGATAGAAACGACCAATCCCGAGGTTGAAACGTTGAAACAGGATTACGGCGAGAACATCGATGCCGCCGTTTGAACCGAGCGAACGCAGCACAATGCCGCCCCCCGCACCAGAGAGAGCCCCGCAGCTGACCGCTGCATAGAGCTGGTTGTTGATGACGAAGTTAAACGGCAACAGTGCATAGGAGAGGCCGGTAACGAGCATGGCAAAAAGGCTGTAAAGTAAAAAACGACGGCTGATCATGGTCCAGGCAAGGGCGAACATCGGGAGGTTGAAGATAATATACCAGCTGCCCGCATCAAGCAGGCCGGTGATTTGCAGGATCAGGACAGAGATACCAAAGAGACCGGCAGGAATGAAGTTGTGATTCAATGCAATCCCTTTGATCGCCAGTGCATAGAGCAGGGAACCACAGGTAATCAGGCACAGGTTGTAAAAGACAGAATAGGTGTGCTCGCGGAAATTAAGGGCACGGTTGCATCCTTCAAAGCTGGTTGTTGCATGATACATTGGCGAATGTTGGGTAGTCTACGTGGTGAATGGTAGTGCGTCAAGGATAAGCCGTGGCCGTCGAAGATCGATAGTGGTTGTGCTGTTGAGCAGTGCTTTTGAGCGATTAAAACTTTTTTATCAGAATCGCTCCAATCGCTATCAGGAGTACACCGATAATACGCAGCGGGCTGATGGGATGCACCGGGAAGGCGAGCGCACCGTAGTGATCGTAGATCAGTGAAGCCACCATCTGTCCCGCGAGGACCAGGCTGAGCATGGTGGTTGCCCCTAGTTGCGGGACAAGAAAAATCGTCACGGCGACAAAGAACGCTCCGAGCAAGCCACCGGTCCAGCACCACCAGGGAGCCACCCCAAGCGCAGCCACAGGGAGCGGGATGCGCATAATGACGACATAGAGGAACAGGGCAAGGGAACCGACAATAAAGGAGATCGTGGCGGCAAAGACGGACGATTTTGCATAGGTGGCCAGCTGCGCGTTGATCCCCGATTGGGTGGGGATACAGATCCCCGCAGCAAGGGCGAGAAGGATGAAAAGCACGAAATTGTTCAATGGTCCAAACCTCTCGATTCGAGTGTGGTGAAAGTGAGTATTCATGAAGACAATTCGATATCACAGTGAGATTTATTTGTCACCCTTTCCGCTTGAACGGTGTAAAAAACATTGATCAATGTTGATTGTTATGATACATCAGGAATAATTGATTTATATTTTTTGAAAAGTTGATTTATGGTTAAATTGTTTAAGTCATTGGCGGATGTGACGCGGCTGCGATTGGTCGCGATTTTGGCTCAGGGAGAATTTACCGTAAGCGAATTGACGGATATTCTCGCCATGGGGCAATCGCGTATTTCGCGACACTTAAAGATTTTGCTGGATGCCGGAATCGTCACTGTGCAGCGCCAGGGGACCTGGAGCTATTTTCGCCTCGACGGGAAGAATAACTATTTTCAGCAGTTGTGTCCGACAATCCTAGAATACCTCGCGACCGACGGAGTGCACCCCGCCGATCAACAGGGGATTACCCGTATTCTGGATGAGCGGCAGCGCAAAAGCCGCGATTTTTTTGACCACCATGCGCGCGAGTGGGATCGGCTGGCCAAAGAGATGATTGTCGCGGATCGCTACCAAGGGGTGCTGCTGGAGCAACTGGGGCAGGTCGAAACCGTGGTCGATGTCGGGGTTGGCACCGGCAGTTTGCTGGGCGATTTGTCGTTGCGGGCGCGTCAGGTTATCGGCATCGATCATTCGCCGTCGATGCTCAATGAAGCCCGGACCCGGGTGGAAAATAATCAACTGGTCAATGTCGATTTACGCCTCGGCGAGATGACACATCTTCCTGTCGCCGACCACAGTGCCGATGCCTTGATCCTGAACATGGTACTGCATCACGCGCCCCAGCCGCCGACAGTTTTCAACGAACTACGCCGGGTGCTGCGTCCCGGCGGCAGGGTGCTGATCGCCGAGCTGGAACGACATCAGCTGGAGTGGTTTCGGGATCGTCTGGCCGACCAGTGGCTGGGGTTTACCCGCCAGGAATTGACAGACTGGCTGCAACTCGCCGGTTATCGTCTGGTTAGCCTGAAATTGATGAAAAACAGCAACAAGCTTCCCGCAGTACAGGTGTTGACTGCGGAATTAATCGATCAAGAGGAGCATAATTGATGAGTAACGATTACAAGGTTGCGGACATCTCCCTGGCGGAGTGGGGCCGCAAGGAAATTGCCATTGCCGAGACCGAGATGCCGGGATTGATGTCGATTCGCGAGGAGTTTCGCGGGGCACAACCGCTACAGGGCGCACGGATTACCGGTTCGCTGCACATGACCATTCAGACCGCCGTACTGATTGAAACGCTGGTTGATCTGGGGGCCGAAGTCCGCTGGGCTTCATGCAATATCTTTTCAACCCAGGACCACGCGGCGGCGGCAATCGCGGCAGGCGGGATTCCGGTTTATGCCTGGAAGGGCGAAACGCTTGCTGAATACTGGTGGTGTACCGAGCAGGTGCTCACCTGGCCCGACGGCAAGGGGCCGAACATGATCCTTGACGACGGCGGCGACGCAACGCTGCTGGTGCATAAGGGGGTTGAATTTGAGAAGGCCGGCGCGGTTCCCGAGCCGACCGCCGATGACAGTGACGAGTGGAGCGAAGCGCTTAAGGTGCTGCAAAAGAATTTTGCAGCCAATCCGACCAAATGGACCGAGGCGGCGACCGCGATTCGTGGTGTTACGGAAGAGACGACCACCGGCGTGCATCGCCTCTATCAGATGGAAAAGGCCGGTTCACTCCTTTTCCCGGCGATGAATGTTAACGACTCCGTAACGAAGTCGAAGTTTGATAATCTTTACGGCTGTCGTGAATCACTGATCGACGGGATTAAGCGCGCGACAGATGTGATGATCGCCGGGAAGATTTGTGTTGTCCTCGGCTACGGTGACGTTGGCAAAGGATGCGCTCAGGCGTTCCGCGGGATGGGTGCGACCGTCTGGGTGACCGAGATTGATCCGATCTGCGCCTTGCAGGCGGCGATGGAAGGTTACCGGGTGGTCACAATGCAGGATGCCGCCGCGCAAGGGGATATCTTTGTCACCACCACGGGGAATTTCCATGTGATTGATCATGATGATATGGTGGCGATGAAAGACCAGGTGATCGTCTGCAATATCGGACATTTTGATAATGAAATTAATGTCTCTTCACTGCGCCGCTATGAGTGGATCAACATCAAACCGCAGGTTGACCATATTGTTTTTCCGAACGGCAAGCGCATTATTCTGCTCGCCGAGGGAAGACTGGTTAACCTGGGTTGTGCTACCGGACATCCAAGTTTTGTGATGAGTGCCAGTTTTGCAAATCAGACGATTGCGCAGATCGAGTTGTTCAATGAATATGCTGAATACGAAAAACAGGTCTACGTGTTGCCGAAGATTCTCGATGAGAAGGTGGCCCGTCTGCATCTGGGAAAAGTAGGTGCCAGGTTAACGACATTGACCGCCGCGCAATCCGCCTATATCGATGTTCCGGTCGAAGGGCCTTATAAGCCGGGTCATTACCGATATTGATGATAATGGTTTTTTTCATAAAAAAAGCACCGCCCTTCGGCGGTGCTTTTTTTATGAGATTGATCCATTCAGATACGCCGCCGAAACATCAGGATGATCGCAAGCACGATAAAGCTCAGATTCGCGATCCAGACCGTGAGAAATGGGGGTACTTTACCGGTTGTCCCCAGTGCGGCAGCGGTTGCGTCGACAACGATATAGGTTACGGCCACGGCCACACTGATCGCGATACCGATCCCCATGCCCGAATTGCGCCCACGCTTCAATGCGAAGGGAATGCCGAGCAGAACCATGACGAACGACGCAAACGGGGTCGCGAGGTGCTGATACATGGCCACCCGGTGGCGACCGGGGGCAAATCCTTCCGCCTGCAACCTGGCAACGAATTCACGAAGTTGCTGGTAGGTCATCTCCTCCGGTTTCGGCTCAACATTTTTAAGATCGGTGACCGATTTGCCCAGATCGAAAGTGAGTTTGTCCACTTCGTCAAAGTGAGAGATGTTTTTGCCGTTATTCTCGTAACGATAGATTGTGCACTCTTGTAACAACCAGGTTTGCTCTGCATCGAGATAATTTGCGGACTTTGCATCAATGCGCCGAATCAGGCGGGAACTGTCGTCGAATTGAAAAACCCTGACACTTTGTAACAGCTTCTCCTGCGCGTTGAAGAACTTGGCGTTGATGTAGTTGTTTTCCCGTTTGAACCAGATTTTACCGCGCGTGGTAAAGAGTTCTGCCTTTCCTTTAACCTCCGCACGCAGAATATGATTCGCACTGCGCGTGGCCCACGGAACGACAAACTCGTTACTCAGCAATACCGCTCCCGAGATCAGCATCCCGGCGAGACACAGGGGGAGGACAATCCGCCAGATGCCGACCCCTCCGGCCATCATGGCGGTTAACTCAGCCGTTCGGTTGAATCCGCCGATGGTTAAAAAAACCGCCAGGAGGGTTGCCAGCGGCATCATCTGCGTCAATGCTCCGGGGAACAGGGCCGCAAAGTAGGAAAAGTAGAGATCTCCCGCCGCATGATTTTCAACAAAATCGTCAACTTTGTCTAAAAAATCAACCAGCAGGTAAAGTGATGTGAATGTTGCACTGGTCAACATCAGATAACGAACGAAGGTCCGCAGTGTATAGCGAGTCAAAAGTTTCATGTCATTTTGCCCGTCGCCGCAAAGTGGAGAGCAGGATGTCCATGCCGGTTAATATCCAGGTGAGCAGGAAAAAATGACGTTCATGACACGCCTGTCGGAAAAGAGCGACTCCCAGGACAAGAAAAACAATATTCGGCAGCCACATGCAGAGGATGACGGGAAGGTGGTTTTGTTCGGCCAGTGTCCTGCCGGTTGTCAACAACATGAAATAGGCCAGGGCGATAACGAGGGCAAGAGTAAATCCGCCACCGCGTCCTGAACGACTTGACTGAATCCCCAAAGGAATGCCGATGAGTGAAAACAGCAGCGGAGCAAAGGGGAGAGCCAAACGTTGATTGAATTCCGCCAGACTTGAACGTTGCTGTTCTTGATTCTGGTCGGTTCGCGATTTGTCGAGCAACTGAGCAAGGGTGAGTTCCTTGTTTTTATAGTGCGGCTGCTTTGCTCCGGACGCAGCGCTTGCCAGGGCCAGATCGATCCGATATTCGCCGAACTGAATCAGTTGATATGTTTCTGCGGCTGCTTCGTGTTGCCGTCGATGAATTGAACCCTCCTGCAACTCAAGCTGGAGCGACATTTGTTCGTTGTTTGCGACAATACGTCCAGACGATGCCAGCAGGAGGGGGGCGTTCCCCGTGTTACGTTCATCGGAAATAAAAATATCGTGAAGCTGCCCCTGTTCGTCGATGGCGTTCGCGTAGATAATCAGACCATTAAAATCATCGTTGAAGACAGCCGGTTGCAGCCCTGCGTCAACGTGCTGGTTGGCAATCGCATAGAGTTTTGCGCGGAAGGCCCGGTTTGCCAGAGGTTGGGCATAAAGGGTCGACCATGCAGTGAGTAATGAGGCGATCAGGGCCAGAGCAACGACCGGCCAGAGCATTCGTGAGAGGCCGACTCCGGAGGCCTTGAGAGCAATGATTTCACAATCAGACGAAAGTCGGGTGAAGCCGAGCAGGATGCCAAGCAGGAACGCGAGGGGAACGGTGATCGAAAAGAAGGTCGGCAGAAGGAAGCTCAACAAGTTCAGGATGTCGCTCAATGCGACCCCTTTGGCGACGATCAGTTCGATTATTTTGACGATTCGACCGAGGAGTAAAACCAAAGTGAAAATCGCCAATCCCAGCAGTGCGGGCCACGCGACTTCAGCAGCGATATAACGATCAATTTTGCCTGGTAATTGCATGCCTGATTAATAATATATCGCTACCAGCTTGTAAACCTTATTCAAGCAAAAAATTCTTCATATCTCCTGTTGTTATGTCCCGTTGTTATGCCTTGACAGGGGTTATGGTCTGGTTTAGATTAATGCGTTAATTTTAAACATTAATTTAACGCGAGGTTGATTTTGTCAAAAAAGGAAAAGCTGTTATCTTCAGCTCAAAAATTCCTGCAAAAAGGCCAGATCGCCAAGGCGATCAAGGACTATCAGAAACTGCTGGAAATTGAGCCGAACGATATTCGTTTCAAGCAAAAACTGGCCGAACTTTACAGCCGCAATGATCAGCTTGACGAGGCGCTGGACGGGTATCGGGCGGTCGTGAAGCATTACGTTGCCCAGGGCTTTAATCTCAAGGCGATTGCGGTTTATCGCCAGATGCAAAAACTCAGTCCCGATGAGCCGGAATTTTATCTGGCGCTGGCCAGTTTGAACGAAAGCCAGGGGCTCCTCGGTCAGGCTGTGACCGAATACCAGCAACTGGCAACCGTTTATGAGAGTAAAGGGGAGGTCGGTGCCGCCCTTGATATCCTCAAAAAAATGAAGATTCTGGCCCCCGAGAAGGTCAATATTCCCATCAAGATGGCAGAGCTTTATGCGCGGGCCGGGCTGAAGGAGAAGGCGCGGGAAGATTTTGCTGAAATTATTGCTCCGCTTAAATCACAGGCCGACGCGACCAAACTGCTGAAACTTTACGATATTTTTCTGCCGCTCTTCCCTGATGATCTGGATATGCGTCTTGAGTATGCGTCCGCCCTGATTCGTTGTGACGAATATGAGCGTTGCCTGGAGATGCTCAGAAATTCACTTCAAACTCACGTTGAAAACGTTAAAATACTCCAGCTGCTGGCTGAAACGTATCGACTCAATAAGGATTTTGGTAACGCCAAGCTTACCAGCAAGCATTTGCTTAAACTTGCTCCCGATGTTCCTAAAAGTGTCGCTGAATATCTCTCCGCGTTGGTTCTTTGCGGTGAGCACTCTGCGGCGCTTGATTATTGGCATGAGCGGCGTGATCTCTGGGGGGAAGGGTCGGACGAGATTGCTGCTCTGCGAACAGCCCTTGAGGTTATTCTTGCGGGGGAAAAAGCCGGGAACGCTTTTCTTCACGTATTGAATGGTCAGGATGACGGTGTTGTTGATGACGCCGAGGCTGATCTGGGGGTTCTGGAACAACTTGTCGACGCTGAGCCTTCTTTGCCTCCGCTGGAAGAGCTTGACGAACTGGATGAGCTGGAAGAGCTCGAAGAGGTTGAGGAGCTGGAAGAGCTCGAAGAGGTTGAGGAGCTGGATGAACTGGAGGAACTCGAAGAGGTTGCTGAACACGATGAGGCAGAAAACCTCGAACCGGTCGAAGCGCCGACTGATTTCGCCCCGGAAACGGTTGCCGCGGAAATGTCCCTTGATTTCCTGAGCGAGGCGCTCGCGGATGATTCTTCTGCGGTGTCAGCTGAAGAGTTTGTCCCTGCTCCGTTACCAGATGAAGAAGATGACGATACGGAAGTTGAACTGGAGATCGGTCCTGATGATTTAGTTGCGAACTTGCTCCTTGACGACGATTTTGCGACCGATGAAGTGCTCCTTGATTCTCTGGGCGAAGATTCCAGCCTGATTGATGAGGAGCATGAGGGGTTGATGTCCTTTGATCTGGATGAGATTGAGTCGCCCGTTGCCGAGAGTGTTCAGGATATTGAAGGGCTTTTGGAAGAAGCCGAGTTCTATCTCCAGCAAGGACTCTATGATGATGCGGACGCTGTATGTGCCAAACTGAGTGAAGCTCACCCGCAAGCGGACGCGGTTATTGACAAAATGGCTCAGATCAACGCAGCCCGCAAGGCGCATGAGGTCGACACCAAACCCCCTGTTGCCGCCGGTGGTGCTTTTATGGACCTTGCCGCTGAACTCAATGCCGATGCCGATATTCAGCGATCGATCACTCCGCTTGCTGAAAAGAAAGGGGCGGGGCGTTTTGATGCTGACGATGTTTTGAGTGCATTCCGTCAGGGGGTTGAATCACAGATTGGCGGAGAAGACAGCGAAACCCACTACAATCTGGGGATTGCATATCGTGAAATGGGGCTGCTTGACGATGCTATCGCCTCGCTTGATAAAGCCTCTGCCGATATTACGCGCAAAGCGGATTGTTTGACATTGATCGGGCTTTGCTTTATAGAAAAAGGGGATTATCGGACCTCCGAGGCGGTTTTTAAAGAAGCACTCGATACGCCTGGATTGCCGATCAGTCAACGACTCAGTCTTTTTTACGAACTCGGCCTGATGTATCAGTCCAGTGGCGATCTTGAGTCGGCATTGAACAGTTTTCGTGACGCTGCTCACATTGACAGTTTTTTTCGCGATGTCGGCGCGAAAATCGATGCGTTGCAAAATGAGCTGGGACAAGAAGACGAGTTTGGCGAAATCGCTGATCAAAAGCCAGTTAAAGACCGGATTTCCTTCATTTAACCAGCCATCCGGAGTTTAGAATGGGTTATGTTGAACATTTCGAATTAGAACGGGAACCTTTCTCCAACGCACCCGATGCGCGTTTTTATTTTGACAGCGATCAACACAGCCAGGCTTTGTTGCGCTTGTTATATTCCATCGATTCCAATAAAGGGCTTGCTGTGCTCGTCGGCGGCATCGGTATGGGCAAAACGACCCTTGCACGACGCCTGCTCGATAACCTTCCCGAGAGCAAATATGAATCATCCCTGCTGGTCATGGTCCATTCAGGAATCACCGCTGAATGGATTCTTACCCGCATTGCCATGCAACTGGGGGTTGAGGAACCTGCCTCTGATCGTCTGACGGTTCTGAAGCAGCTGTTCGACCGGCTCAAGGTAATTGATGACAGCGGTCGCCACGCGGTGGTGTTGATTGACGAAGCGCAGATGTTGCAAAGCCGGGAGTTGATGGAGGAGTTTCGCGGGCTGCTCAACCTGGAGTTGCCTGGTAAAAAACTTTTGAATATCGTTTTTTTCGGGCTCTCTGATCTGGATGAATGTTTAAATCTGGATGAGCCGCTGGCGCAACGTGTTGCCGTCAAGTACCATTTGCGATCCTTGACCTCCGCCGCGACTGAACTGTACATCAAACACCGTTTGCAGGTTGCGCGCGCCAAGCGCATGTTGTTCATGCCTGAGGCGGTTTCAGCTATTTACCGTTATACCGGAGGTGTCCCCCGCCTGATCAATACGGTGTGCGACAATGCGCTCTTCGAAGCTTTTCTGCTTAAAATGAGCAGCGTTGATCAGAAGATCATTCACAGTGTTGCCGGAGATCTTGGTTTACTCAAGAATGCGGTCATGACATCGACAGCTGAAGTCAACAGTGACAACGCCGAACTCGACGAAATAGAAAATATGCTTGACCAGCTGGAGCGTAAGGCCTGACAGTTTTCATTGATGAAATTTGCCATTCTACAACGGCCGGTTCTCCGGCCGTTGCTGTTCACATCCAACGGACACCTGTGCAATGCCCCTGAGTAAAAGGAAAATCAATATCCTTCCTGAGCAACTTTGTAACCAGATCGCTGCTGGTGAGGTTGTGGAGCGTCCGGCGTCGGTTGTCAAGGAGTTGATCGAAAATTCCCTCGACGCCGATGCCAGTGAAATTCGGGTCGAGGTCGAAAGCGGGGGGAAAAAGTTGATTCTGGTCGCCGATGACGGTGTCGGAATGGGGCGGGAAGACCTGTTACTGTCTCTGGAACGTCATGCGACGAGCAAAATCAGTTCTGAGTCAGATCTTTTCCGCCTCAGTTCCCTCGGTTTTCGTGGCGAAGCTTTACCCTCAATTGCATCTGTCTCCCGTATGCGCTTGCGCAGTCGCTTGCGCGATGAGCTTGCCGGTCATGAGGTCTATCTCGAAGGGGGAATCGTTAAACGCTGTGAAGAAGTTGGCACGCCGCACGGAACGACGATTGAAATTCGAGATCTGTTTTTCAATACGCCCGCGCGGAGAAAATTTCTGCGTCGCGACGAAACTGAATTGTCGCATATTTCCGATATCATCACGAAGCTGGCGCTGGCCAATCCGGCGGTGCAGTTCCAGTTGGCACACAACGGTCGTGTCGTGCTGGAACTTTATCGCCACCGTCAATTGCGCGAGCGTGTGGTCGCCGTTCTGGGGCGCAAACTGGCCCCCGAACTGCTCGAATTTCAACCTGCTGCTGCCGATAATTTGTGCTTGTCCGGCCTGCTGGCGCGCCCCAATGTTGATCGCTCGAACCCCTCTGCTGTCTACACCTACATCAATGGTCGATTTGTCCAGGACCGAACCGTGCGTCACGCGTTGCTTGAGGGGTATCGCGGATTGCTGATGAAGGGACGGTATCCGGTCGCTGTTATTTTTCTGGACATTGATCCGGCGCTGGTTGATGTGAATGTTCATCCGGCGAAAAGTGAAGTCCGCTTTCGAGATCAGCGTTTGGTCCACGATTTTATCGTCTCTTCAGTTCGTGAGCGTATCCGTGAGGAGCGCACCCCTGCTGCGGTGGTTCATCCCTGGCTCGCTACCGACCCGCCTCACCTGACAGCGTCGGCAGTTCCTTCCCGGCCAGACACGGCCTCTGCGCCAGACCTTGATCGGAGTGCAGCGGTTCAGGAGTCATTGGCCCGTTATGCCCGGCAGATGACGGCCGATGAACAGTGCAACAGATCCGCTTTTTCAGCGCCCCCCGGCCAACCGGCACCACCAGCGGGGCTCTCATCCCCACCACAACAGACGCAACACAATTCGGCAGGGTTCTTTGCCGGACTGAAAATTATCGGACAATATCGCCGCAGTTACCTGCTCTGCGAAGATGCCGGAGATCTGGTGGTCATCGATCAACATGCGGCACATGAACGGATTGGCTTTGAGGCATTGCGCGCACAGTTCAATCGCGGCCAGATTGAACGACAAGGGCTGCTGGTGCCGGTAATGATTGAATTTGACCACAAAGGGGCAGCTTTGTTGAACGAATATCTGCCTGAACTCGAACGGTTCGGCTTTGAAGTTGAACCGTTTGGAGGAACGACCTTTGCTGTCAAGGGGACGCCAAGTATTCTGCATGAGGCGGATTTCGAAAAATTGTTGCTCGACCTGGTTGCCGAACTGGACGAGGTAGGAGGAACGGAGATGTTGATGTCGGCGGTTGAGCAAGTTCTGGTGACGATTGCCTGTCACCGGGTGGTGCGCGCCAATCAAAAGTTGAGTGAAGCGGAAATGCGCGCTTTGCTGCGGCAGCTCGATGAGGTTGATTTCAGTCAGCACTGTCCACATGGGCGACCGGTGATTCATCGTCTGAGTGGTGGTGATGTTGAACGTTTTTTCCGGCGGACGTGAAGGTGGATAGCGCGATAAAAGGACCTGTCATTGCCCTGTGCGGGCCGACCGCCGCAGGTAAAACCGGTCTGGCTCTTGAATTGGCCCGTCATTTCGAGGTTGAAATTGTCTCTGTCGATTCGCGTCAGGTCTATCGTCGGATGGATATCGGCACGGCCAAGCCGACCCGGCAAGAGCGGGCGCAGGTCGCCCATCATCTGATCGATGTCGTTGACCCCGATGAAGATTTTACGGTGTCCGATTTTGTTGCCCAGGCGCGTTGTGCGATTGCCGATATTCACCGGCGTGGACGCTTGCCGTTGCTGGTCGGCGGGACCGGGCTCTATTTACGTGCCCTGCTCAGCGGTTTGATCGACGCACCGCCTGCTGACCAGGCGTTGCGGGCACAGCTGCATCAGCGCGAAAAGGTTGAGGGCCCCGGGACGCTCTATCGTGAGTTGCAACAGGTTGATCCGGCCCAGGCAGAGATTATTCACCCGCATAATCTGGTGCGGATCATCCGTGCCCTTGAAGTTTTTTATTGTGGCGGCGAGCAACTTTCAGCATTGCAACAGAACCATCGTTTTGCCGACCACCCTTATCAGGTGCTCACCGTCGGGGTAAGTTGCGATCGTGACTCACTGGCGACCCGCATCGCGGCACGAACCGCTGAAATGTTACGTACGGGGCTGGTTGCAGAAGTCGAAGGGCTGCTGGCTTCGGGGTATTCGCGGCAACTCAAGGCATTGCGCACCATCGGTTATCGAGAGGTTATCGCGTGTCTGGCGGGAGAACTTCCAGTCACCGCGCTGGAGGAAACGATCCGCCGCGAAACCCGTCGTTACGCCAAGCGGCAGATGACCTGGTACCGGCGAGAGAAATCAATAATTTGGGTTGATTCCTTTCAAGAGTTTGATACAATCCTCGGGTTGATTGAGAATTATAATGAAAATACAAGGAGTGGTTATGGCCAAGACACCGTTTAATATTCAGGATCAGTTTCTTAACCAGGCGCGTAAAGAACACGTCACCGTCAGTATTGCATTGATGTCGGGTGACAAGCTTGAAGGTTTTATTAAATCGTTCGACAGTTTCTGTGTTCTTGTCGAGAGTGGTGGGGATATTTTGCTCTACAAGCATGCTATTACCGCCATTACCTCTGCGGACGGACAGTTTCGGCTCCACGGTGGTCGGGACTAGACGTTATCTGTTATAATGGCCAAAGGGTCCCCGTCGACGCCCAATGTCGTGCGGGGACTTTTGTTTTTTCCGGAGGTCGCTTTTGCTGCCGATTGTTTCTGTCGATGATGAGAGTATTGCCGCTGAGCTTGAACTCGAAGCCGGCGACCAGCTGCTGTATATCAATAATCAGGAAATTGCCGATCTGCTCGATTATCTGCTCTACGAAACGCGGGAAGAATTAACCCTGGAGGTGCGCAAGCCGAGCGGGGAGGTGTGGGTTCAGGAGCTGGAAAAAGATGCCGGAATGCCCCTCGGTCTGCACTTTGAGCATCTGTCGCCGCAACAGTGCGGCAACAATTGTATCTTTTGTTTTGTTCATCAATTGCCGCGAGGCATGCGCCGTTCGCTCTATGTAAAGGATGAGGACTATCGTTTTTCCTATCTTTATGGTTCCTATATTACCCTGAGTAATCTGGATGAAGACGCTGTTAAACGAATTATTGCACAGCGCTTGTCACCTCTTTATGTGTCTGTTCATGCGGTAGATGATCAGCTGCGTAGTCATCTGCTGGGTAAAACTCAGGAACCGATTTTGCCGCTGCTCCAGCGACTGGTCGCTGCGGGGATTGAACTTCACACCCAGATTGTTCTGTGCCCCGGCATTAATGACGGTGAAGTGCTGGCGGAGACAATCAAGGCATTGGCGACGCTGCGACCGGGAGTTCTCAGCCTGGCGGTAGTTCCTCTCGGGATGACCGGATATCGATCCGGATTGCCCGCGCTGCGGATGTTGGCCACCGCTGATGCGGAACAGGTGTTGCAAACGGTGGAAGCCTGGCAGCACGTATTCCTGCATGAAGCGGGGGGACGTTTCGTCTTTGCGGCCGATGAACTCTATTTGCTTGCCGGGCATGAATTTCCACCGCTTGACGATTATGAGGAACTGCCGCAGCTGGAAAACGGGGTGGGGCTGCTACCTCTCTTTCGTGCCGATGCTGAAGCTGTTCTGGAACAGGCCATAGCGCTGCCCGGTGGACCGGTCACCGTCATTAGCGGGGAGTCAGCGGCGACTGATGTCAAACGTTTTTGCGCTCAATTATCAGTAAAAACCGGCGTTAAAATTCAGGTTGTGCCGATCCGTAATGATTTTTTCGGCGGCGGCATTACGGTATCCGGGCTCTTGACCGGGGGGGATATCATGGCCCAGCTCAAGGGGTATGACCTTGGCGTTGCGTTACTGGTTCCCGCCGTTATCTGTCGGGATGGTGATGACACGCTGCTTGATGATGTGACCCTGACTGATCTGGCGGTACAAATCAAAACACCGGTCATCAGGGTTGAGCCCAGCCCCTGGGGAATCCTGGCCGCACTGGAAACATTGTCCGAAGAAATGAATCATAAGGAGAAAAATTGATGAGCGAGTTTGATGCAAATATTGAACGTGGGCGCGAAGCTCTGGAGTCTGGTGAATTTGGTAAAGCTGTCGATCTGTTACGCAAGGCAGTCAAGCTGAACGCTGGCTCCGCTGAGGCTCACCTGCTGCTGGGCGAGGCACTTTCCGAACAGGGGGAGGATGCTGCGGCAATTACCGAGTTTAACAAAGGACTGGAGCTGGATGCGGAGAATGTCGATGCACGCTACGCACTGGGCGATTGTTACTTTGCGACGCATCAGTTCGATGCGGCGCTGTCAACCTATCAGGACATTCTGAAAATCGATCCACAGCAGGCCGATGCCTGGGTTAGTATCGGACTGGTTCACTCCAGTCACGGAAATGCTGAACAGGCACTGGAGGACTATCACAAGGCGTTGCAGATCGATCCTGTTTCGGCCTTTGCCCTTAATTCTCTCGGGGATATTTATTACGGTCTGGGGCACAATGAACAAGCGCTTGCCCAATACCGTAAAGTTCTCGCCCTTGACCCGGATGATGCACAGGCGCACTTCGGTCTGTGCGAACTGCATTATGACCTGGAGGATTACGCGGTCGCCGAGGAGGAAGGTCTTGCTGCGGTGCGCCTTGATCCGGGGCTGACGTACGCCTGGCTGACGTTGGGGAATATCTGCCTGGATGAAGAACGGACGGAGGAGGCACTCAACTATTTTCAGGAATTTCTGGCCTTGGAGAGATCGCCTGACGCAAAAGATATTTGTGCTGAAGTCACAGCCGTCGTCGCCGGTTTGAAGGCAGAACTTGACTGATATCGGGCGCATCATCTAAGGAACTTTGTGTCATGGTACGCGGATTTGCAATCTTGTTACTTTTTCAGTTTCTCGGGGAAGTCTTGTCACGTTCATTGCGTGTTCCGGTGCCGGGAAACGTTATTGGTATGGCACTGTTACTTGTCGCGTTGGGGCGCGGTTGGGTCAGTTTTGCTGACGTTAGCGAGGCCGCAGAACTGCTGCTGTCACACATGGCGCTTTTCTTTATCCCGGCCGGGGTCGGGGTGATGCTTTATTTTGATCTGATTGGTCGCGAGTGGTTGCCGATCGTGGTTGCCTTTTTTGTCAGCAGCTTTGCCGTCATGGCGGCTACCGGCTGGACAGCTCAACTTCTGGACCGATTACAGTGCCAGGGGGATGATGACGATGGGGAGTGATCTGTTGAACACGCCGCTTTTCGGGATTGGGCTGACGTTGGTGATTTTTGAACTGACCCAGCGGATTCACCGGAAGACTGGCAGTATCTGGTTTAATCCGGTGGCCTGGTCGATCGGTCTGATTATTACATTGCTGATCGTTTGCGATATTCCTTACGATGCCTATGCGGTCGGCGGCAAGTATATTCTCTTCCTCCTCGGCCCAACGGTAGTGGCGCTGGCGGTCCCCCTTTATCAGCGTCGAACAGAGATTTTGGCGCGGAAAAAACCGATTTTGATCGGTGTGGTGGTTGGCGCGGTGGTCTCCATAGTATCCGCTTCCGGGACGGCGTGGTTGCTCGGCGGGAGTAAGAATGTGATCCTCTCCCTCGCCCCGAAGTCGGTTACCACACCGATTGCTATCGGGATTACAGAACAGATTGGTGGCATCGTCGAACTGACCGCTGCGCTGGTCGTTATGGCAGGGTGTCTCGGTGCTATCTGCGGGCCGGAATTTTGTCGTTTGATCGGAATTAAAAATAACGCTGCCGTCGGTCTTGCGGTCGGGACGGCGGCACATGGCATCGGGACAGCACGGATGCTGGAGATTGATCGTCTGGGCGGCGCAGTGGCTGGCCTGTCGATTGGATTGAATGGTATGGTGACAGCGTTTTTGCTGCCGCTGATGTTTGTATTGTTTTGGTGAAAGAGGCATCTCTTCCGTGATGTCCAGGTCGGTTGATCACAGTAAGGACATTCCCAATGTTTGATTTTTTCCTTCAACTTGATCCTGTCACCCAAGCCTTCATTGCCACCCTTTTTACTTGGGGTGTCACTGCTGCCGGTGCTTCACTGGTGTTTTTCGCCCGCACCGTAAATCAGAAACTGATGGATTCCATGCTCGGATTTGCCGCCGGCGTCATGATCGCTGCAAGTTTCTGGTCACTTCTTGCTCCTGGAATCGAGATGGCAGAACAGTTGGGTGACACACCGTGGTTGACCGCTGCCATTGGATTTATGGGGGGTGGGCTCTTCATGCGTCTGACCGACAGGCTTCTTCCTCACCTCCATCCTGGTTTGAGCCGCGACAAGACGGAAGGGATCAAAACTTCATGGCAACGCAGCACCTTACTGGTTCTCGCCATCACCTTGCATAATATTCCTGAAGGTCTCGCCGTCGGTGTCGCGTTTGGTGCCGTTGCTGCCGGGCTTCCATCTGCCACTATCGGTGGCGCAATCGCACTGGCGATCGGGATCGGAATTCAGAATTTCCCGGAAGGTACGGCGGTGTCGATGCCGCTGAAAAGGGAGGGGATGAGTGCCGGAAAGAGTTTCCTGATGGGGCAGGCGTCCGGAATTGTTGAGCCACTTGCCGGGGTTGCCGGCGCATACTTTGTGCTGAATATGCTGCATATCCTGCCCTATGCCCTGTGCTTTGCCGCCGGAGCGATGATCTTCGTGGTGGTCGAGGAACTTATCCCTGAATCACAGCGGAATTACAAGCATATTGATATCGTCACGATAGCGACGATGGTTGGTTTCACCGTGATGATGGTGCTTGATGTTGCGCTGGGGTGAATAACTGCTGTTGCCGCAAATACTCACTGCAACAGATACAGAATGAACGTCAGGGTAACTGAACTCAGCAGGGTGGTGATGAAAATCGCACCGGCGACCAGGTCGGGGCGGGTATTAAAGCGGATTGAATAGAGCAGGGGGAGTACTGCTGAGGGGGTACTCGTCTGGAGGATAACCACTGCACGCGCGATGCCGGTAATATCAAGCAGTCCGGTCAACCCCCAGGCCAGCAACGGGGCCAGACAAAGTCTCAGCACCACCGCGAGTGACAGAAATCTGCAATTGACACGCGGATTTGTTTTCGCGAGCTGCATGCCGAGCAGAATGAGCATCAACGGAATGGCCGGTTGTCCCAGCAACTCCAGTGGGCGCAAGATATATGCTGGTGGCATTAATTCCATTTTTATACAGAGCAAAGCCAGCAACACGGCATGAAAAATCGGTATTTTAGTGATGTTGAGCAACGATGTTCGCCAGTCGCCCTTTCCTCCCTGGGCAATATAGATGGCCAGCGTTCCCAGCGGCAGATTGAACAGGACAAACGTCAGGATCGATATATTCAGACCCTTTTCACCAAAGGCGAACCAGGCCAGCGGCAATCCGAAATTGCCGACATTCATCATCGCGGTGCTGAGGATCAGTGCCCGGCGATCATCGTTCCCCAGACCGCAGCTGCGTCCACAGACCACCGCCAGAGTCCACATGGTTAACGTGTAGATGATCATGAACGGCACCAGCTGATGGCTCATGGTGAGGGTGCCGGGAGTTTTAAGGAGTGCCGTGAAGACCAGCGCCGGGGTAAAAATCAGTAGCGCTATGTCGGCCAGTGTCCGCATGTCGAATGAACCGAATTTTGCGAGGAGAAAACCGGTCAGAATAATCAGGAAAACCGGAAGTACGATGTCAATAAAAATCATCTGCTGGCGCCTTTTGATAGCATTTTGCGGGTAATCTATCACGCGTAAACGCAGGCCACAAGTACCGTTGTCAGGACCGTACTAGGTCGTTAACGATGACCGGATTTTTCGAGAATCAGATTGACAAGAGCACTCCAATCCTGCATAAATACCCACGCTTAAATACGCTAAGCCCGTCACAAACCTATCCAAGGAGTATGTCATGAATCCGTTGGCCGCCGAACTGAATGCAATGTTGCAACAAAGCAACCCCTATGTTCTCGACATGTTGTCAGATCTGGGAAAAAACCTGTTCTTCCCCAAGGGGATTTTAACGCAATCGGCTGAGGCCAAGGATAAGGCGCATAAATTTAATGCCACCATCGGGATTGCCACGGAGAATGGCGGACCGATGTATTTGCCCTGTATCCACAAAAAATTGTCCGCCTTTGACCCGAAGGATATCTTCCCCTATGCGCCGCCCGCCGGTCGTGCTGATTTGCGAGCCTTGTGGATTGAGAAGATGTTGCTGGAAAATCCGAGTCAGCAGGGGAAGCACTTCAGTAACCCGATTGTGACCAATGCGTTGACTCACGGGTTGTCGATTGTGGGAGATATGTTCGTCGGTCAGGACGATCATGTCATCGTCCCTGACATGCTGTGGGGTAACTACAACCTGACTTTTGGTACCTGTAACGGTGGTGTGATCAAAAAACACAACACCTTTACCGCTTCGGGCGGTTACGATGTTGCGGCATTCCGTGCTCAATTGCAAGCGACGGCTGCGGAAAAAGGAAAAGCCGTCATCATTCTTAATTTCCCCAATAATCCGAGCGGTTATACGCCGACCGTTGCAGAAGGCAAAGAGATTGTTGCCGCAATGCTGGAGGCTGCTGAAGGGGGTTGTAATCTGGTTGCGGTGACCGATGATGCCTATTTTGGTCTTTTCTATGAAGATTCGATGGTTGAATCGCTGTTCGGTAAACTTGCCAATCTTCACCCGCGTATTTTGGCGATCAAGCTCGACGGCGCGACCAAGGAAGAGTATGTCTGGGGATTTCGGACCGGCTTTATCACCTTTGCCGACGGCAATCAGAAGGCAAACCCGGATGTCCTGACAGCGCTGGAAAAGAAGACGATGGGGGTTATCCGGGCGAAAATATCGAATTGCCCGCATCCCTCTCAAACCTTTGTCGTCGAAGCGTTGAAATCCCCTGATTTTCTTGCCCAGAAGAAAGAAAAATATCTGGTGATGAAGGGGCGCGCGAACAAGGTTAAGGAAGTTCTTGAAGCGGGCTCGTATGACGATGTGTGGAGTTACTATCCGTTTAACTCCGGTTATTTCATGTGCCTGAAACTCAAAAACGTTGATGCAGAAAAATTGCGTATTCATCTGCTCGATAAATATGGCGTCGGTACAATTTCGATCGGTAAAACAGACTTGCGGGTTGCTTTTTCCTGCATTCCCGAAGAAGATATTCAGGAGTTGTTTGACATTATCTGTCAGGCAGCACGTGATTTAAGCTGATTTCTCCCATGTCGGCAAGAAAATGGCTCGCCAGATATTTCTCCTGGCGGGCCTTTTTTGCAGCTGTACGATCCGGGTTTTAATCTTCACCGCGATGATGTAAAGTTGCGCATATGGCAATCCCCGAAAAAAACTTTGTCCCAGCCGATCTGATTTGTCTGCTGTCCGCCATCGGGCTCACCCCGGTTCTGAAGCGTGTTGTTCCGCCGGGGACAAGATTGTGGCTTGCCGGGGGAGCGTTACGCGACGCGTTCCTCGGCAAGCCTCCTGGCGATTTTGATTTTTCCTTATCCGTTCCTCCTGCCGCGATTGCTCATGCTTTCGCAGCTGCGCTGTCAGGACGTTGCTTTATGCTTGATGAGGAACGGTTGCAATATCGCGTTCTCTGGTGGCATGAGGGGGAACGCTTCACCGCCGACTTTGCACCGTTGCGCGGGGCCGATATCCATGCCGATCTGCGTGACCGTGATTTTACATTGAATGCCATGGCGTGGGAGGTGACGGCTGAGGATCACGAACTGCTTGATCCTTTAGGGGGGCTTGAGGCGCTACGGGCGGCGGCGTTACGAATGTGTACTCGCGGCGCCTTTGAAAATGATCCTGTACGTGTTCTGCGTGGTATTCGTCTGGCGACAACACACCGGTTGACGATTGACAACGCGACGTTCGATCAAATGTGCATCTCGGGGAAATATCTGAAATACTCCCCTGGAGAACGGTTGCGCGATGAACTTGTGAAGTTGCTGGCGGTTCGCTGTGGTGACTATCTTGATCAGCTGCGCCGGGCAGGGATTGATGGACTGGTCTTCGGCACCGCTGATGATCAGGGTAAATGGGATGAACGTGCCGCCATCGTGAAGCGATACGAGGCCCAGGTGGATCAATTATCTGCGGACATTTGTCCAACCCTGTCCAGCCTGGGGAGGGCACGTATTCACGATGACATTAAGCGATTGACATTTTTAAAGCTGTGTTGTTTTTATCGGGCAGGAACTCCGCTCCAGAGCGGATGGTTTAGTGAGCGGTTACGCCTCAGCCGACGTAACTGTGAATTGCTGGCACGGTTGACCCGCCTCAAGCCTGACCATGGTGATGCGTGCCGACAGGTTGCGGACAATTGCCGCGCACGCGCTCTCTGGGCGGCCAGTCTGGACAGTGACCCCGCTTCGGCGCTGCTGCTGTTATCTTTATTGAATCCGTCCAGAGATGTTCTTGACGGGCTTGAAAAGGTGGCCACAGACTGGTTGTCTCTGGCCCGCGACGGACATATTGACAGTCTCATGAACGGCGATGATATGCGCCGATTATTTCCGGATATTGACGGGCCACAGACAGGTAAAGCACTGAATTTACTTCGTGAAGCAGAAATTTTCGGATCTGTACATGACGCAGATTCAGCCGCCGAATTTTTAGTCCTGAACCAGGAGAAAGTGTTTGACTTTAATTGAGCGGCCACCCTATAATCACGCCGGTTTGAGCGGGAATAACTCAGTGGTAGAGTGTCAGCTTCCCAAGCTGAAGGTCGCGGGTTCGAATCCCGTTTCCCGCTCCAGTAAAAACAAAGGGTTAGGCTGATTGCCTGGCCCTTTGTTTTTATGTTTGTTGATACTGTGGTATGAACAATGTTCTTTTTGCGATGCAGTAGAGGGTTGGGTGGTAAAGATGTTTTAAAAAATGATGGAAGGCATTTTGGCGATCGGGCCGGGGTGTCTTTTTTTGTTTTGCAACGTGGAGTTAGATATTTATCCCCATAACTCCCAAAGGAAACCAATATTTCAGCAAATCTTTAAAAATATCGACGACGTTCTCTGGAAAGAAGCTGGCTGCTCTTCCGAACTTGACTACACCGAGCAGTCCTCATGGATGCTGTTTCTCAAATATCTGGATGACCTTGAGCGTGAGCGCGCCATGAAGGCTGAACTGGTCGGCAAGTCGTATGGGTTCATCATTGACAGCCAGTTCCAGTGGTCGCAGTGGGCCGCACCGAAGAAGGCGAATGGCGATTTTGATCACGATACCGCCCTGACCGGTGACGATCTGATCAACTTTGTTGATCGCGGTCTGGCCGACCGCAACATCCTCGCCGATCAGGCATTCAATGCCTTCTCCGCCTTTCCCGAAGACGCCCTGGTGCGGATCGCTCCCGATGAGATCCGCAAAAAGGGGCGCGTGCCGAAGAACGGCAGTATCTTTTTCACCATCTTCCAGACCTTCATGTCGGGACAGGACGCCGCGGGGAATCCGGCTCCCAGCTTTGGCGATTACCCCCCGGACTTCTTCGATTTCATCATCATCGACGAATGTCACCGGGGCGGGGCGAATGACGAGAGCAGCTGGTGCGGCATCATGGAATACTTCTCACCCGCCGTGCAGCTGGGCCTGACCGCGACCCCCAAGCGCAAGGGGAACACCGATACCTACGCCTACTTTGGCGATCCGGTCTATATCTACTCGCTCAAGGAGGGGATCAACGACGGCTTCCTGACGCCGTTCAAGGTCAACCAGATCGCCACCACCCTGGACGATTATATCTATACTTCTGACGATCGGGTCCTTGATGGCGAGGTGGAGCCGGGGAAGCTCTACGAAGAGGCCGATTTCAACAAGATCATCGAGATCAAGGAACGCGAAGCTTACCGGGTGAAGCTCTTCATGGGGCATATCGACCAGAAACAGAAGACTCTGGTCTTTTGTGCGACGCAGATCCATGCGCTGGCGGCGCGCGACCTGATCAACCAGATCAAGACGAGCAGCGCTCCCAACTACTGCGTGCGGGTGACGGCCAACGACGGGGCGCTGGGGGAACAGTTTCTGCGCACCTTTCAGGACAACAAAAGAGCATCCCCACCATCCTGACCACTTCGCAGAAACTCTCCACCGGCGTCGATGCCCGCAATATCCGCAATATCGTCCTGATGCGCCCGGTCAACTCGATGATCGAGTTCAAGCAGATCATCGGCCGGGGGACGCGCCTCTGCGACGGCAAGGACTATTTCACCCTCTACGACTTCGTCCAGGCGTACAAGCATTTCAACGATCCCGAGTGGGACGGCGAGCCGATGGAGCCGGACCCCTGCCCGAAGTGCGGTAATCACCCCTGCGCCTGCGTCAAGGAGCCGTGCACGGTCTGCGGCGACTCCCCCTGCATCTGCCCCTGCAGCAACTGCGGCGAGCGCCCCTGTGTCTGCCCCTGCCCCGAGTGCGGCGAGAAGCCGTGCGTCTGTGTCAAAAAGCCGAAGAAGGTCATCGTCAAGCTGGCCGACGGCAAGGAGCGCGTTATCCAGCACCTGATGGCGAGCACCTTCTGGGGTCCTGACGGCAAACCGATGTCCGCCGCCCAGTTCATCGAACGCCTGTTCGGTGACCTCCCGTCGCTGTTTAGGGACGAAGATGAGCTGCGCGCCCTCTGGGGCGTCCCTGACACCCGCAAAGCTCTGCTGGAGGGGCTGGCGGAAAAAGGTTTCGGCGGTGAACAGCTGGCTGAGATCAAGACCATGATCGATGCTGAGAAGAGAGACCTGTTTGATGTCCTCGCCTACATCGGTTTTGCCCTCCCGCCGATCAGCCGGGAAGAACGGGTCAACCTGCACAGAGGCCGGATCTGCCAGAGCTACAACTATAAACAACAGGAGTTTCTGGAGTTCGTCCTCAATCAGTATGTCAAGGAAGGGGTCGGCGAACTGGCTCAAGAGAAACTACCGACCCTGCTGGAGGTGAAGTACAACGTTATCAGCGATGCCGCCGCAAGTCTGGGAAGTATTCCTGAAATTCGGGAGGTTTTCATCGGTTTTCAGCAGTACCTGTATGAATGGCACGTTGGTTGATGATTTGGAAGCCTTCTTGATATTCATCTTGTCAATCAATGAGCACCGGGTGTATCCTCCCGGCTCGCAAATGCCAGACGTAAAAACTGTCACCAACCAATCATTGAATATGCTATGTTTTCCTACATGAACCGCTTTGCTGACCTCTGGACGAGTGTTGTCCAGAATTATAAGCTTTTGCGATTCACTATATTCGGTGCTGACAACTTTGCCCAGCTTCCCGCTCCACACGGATTCGAGCCCTGATAGCTGGTTGCCAGAGCTCTTTGATTTAACTGGAGAAAAATGAGCAATCAACTCACCGTTAACTGTCCGATCTGCCGTAAAAAGGTCCGCTGGGAGAATAACCCTCATCGTCCGTTTTGTTCAGAACGCTGTCGTCTGATGGATCTTGGCCAATGGGCGGATGAGGGGTACCGTATCCCTGGACGCACGCCGATGGCCGATGAACTGGACAATCTGATCAAATTTCCCGGTGTTGATGACCCGGACCCCAAGGAGTAATGACGCATGTATCGATTGAAAATTCAGATCCACTTTGCCTCGGCGCATAATCTGATTAATTATCAGGGGGAATGTGAAAATCTCCACGGGCACAACTGGAAGGTGGAAGTCACCGTTGCTGCGCGTGAACTTGATGTCGCGGGACTGGGGATCGATTTCAGGATTCTCAAACGTGAGAGCGCGGCGGTTGTAAAACTGCTGGATCATAAATATCTCAATCAGATTCCGCCCTTCGACAAAATCAGCCCATCGTCGGAAAATATTGCGCGTTTTCTTTTCGAACAACTCAGTGACTGTCTGAACAGCGACAATGTAACCGTCGAGTTGGTGAACATTTGGGAATCTGACTATGCCTGTGCCAGTTACAGTCTCACCTGATATCCCGCTTATTGAAATATTTTCCTCGTTACAGGGGGAGGGCTTGCAGATCGGCTGCCGACAGGTTTTTATCCGCTTTCCCGGCTGCCAGCTCGACTGCGCTTATTGTGATACCAAATTTGAAGCGCGCGATAATTGCCGCATCGAAACCCTGCCCGGTAATGGCGTTTTTCGTCTTTTGTCGAATCCCCTTTCTCTCTTCTCGGTTATCGATTTGATTGACGACTGGCAGCTGCAACTGCCGCATCAAGCGATCAGTATCACCGGCGGTGAGCCGTTGCTTCATGCCGCGCAGCTGTCGGCCTGGTTGCCCGTTCTGCGGCAACGGCTGCCGATCGTGCTCGAAACAAATGGCTTGTTGACGCCACAACTGATAGAACTCCGGCCATATATCGATTTTATCTCCACGGATATCAAGCTCCCCTCGGTCTCTGGTCAGGCCGATCTGTGGGGTCAGCACGAGGCTTTTTTGCGTGAATTGATTTCCCTTGAGGGGCAGATCAAGGTGGTGGTGTCCGCGCAGACCAATCCGGCGGAAATAAGCCGCGCCGCACAGCTGGCGGGAGCTTGTGCCCCTCATCTACCGTTGATCCTGCAACCGGAAACTCGCGCCGGAGTACCGTCAGTCTCCGGGGAGCGACTCGTTGAATGGCAGTGCCTGGCGAGTTGTTATCATGCTCAGGTCAGGGTTATCCCGCAGATGCACCCCTTGCTCGGCTTGCTTTAGCGTGAAGTAGAAATCCGCAGGGGTGTTTCCACACCAAAGTAAATATCAAACCAAATATCTTGACAGCTTTTTGTTAATTGCTTATATTGATAATCATTTTCATGTGGAGGAGATATGGAAGATGGATTTGAAAAGTTTCGGCGCTACATCTGTGAAAAAGGTTTAAAATCGACCCGGCAACGCGAGATTATTCTTAAAGCGTTTCTGAAATCAACGTCTCACTTGTCGACCGAAGATCTTTATCTCAGTCTGCGTAAAAAACACCCAGGGATCGGTTATGCGACCGTTTATCGGACGCTCAAGTTGTTTGCCGAATGTGGCATTGCTGAAGAACAGAATTTTGGTGACGGCCAGACCCGCTTTGAGCCTTCTCATCAGGAAAATCATCACGATCATCTTGTGTGTACCGCCTGTCACTCCATTATCGAGTTCGAGAATCCGCAAATTGAAAAACTTCAGGAAGAGGTCGCGGCAAATCATGGTTTTACAACAACGCATCACCGCCTCGAACTCTATGGGTTGTGTCAGCAATGTTCATCCTGACACCTGTTTGTTTTTGATTTGAATATGATGTTCATTTTTACAAGGGATAATGATGTCTGATCAACGCGTGGGCGACAATTCCGGGGGGTTGCCTCAAATCCTTCTGGTCGGTAATCCGAATGTAGGCAAGAGCGTCCTCTTTAACGCCCTGACGGGGACGTACACGACCGTTTCCAATTATCCCGGGACCTCCGTTGATGTTTCGCGGGGTACCTGCGAGATTGACGGGCGGCGTTTTGAAGTTCTTGATACGCCCGGTATGTACGCACTCATGCCGATCACAGAAGAGGAGCGCGTGGCCCGCGAAATTTTGCTGGACGAAACAGCGCATCTCGTTTTGCATGTTGTTGACGCCCGCAATCTGGAGCGGATGCTGCCGATGACGTTGCAGTTGGTTGAGGCGGGACTGCCGGTCGTGCTGGTCGTCAATATTCTTGACGAGGCGGAACGCATTGGCATGCAGATTAATCTCGAATTGCTGCAGGAAAAACTCGGCATTCCGGTGATCGGTACGGCGATTGCGCGTAAACGTGGTGTGAAGGAATTGCGCAGTGTCATCGCCGATTATGTGGATAAGCGCACGGCCTGCTTCGGTTACGCTGCCGACCTGGAACGGGATATCGAGAAGGTTGTTGCCACGCTGGAGGGTGAATATCGCATCAAGCCTCGCGCCGTTGCGTTATTGTTGCTGCAAAAAGATGAAGATCTGTTGCGCATCGTCCAGGAGTCCGAAGGGGATCGTTTTGATCACATTGTCGCGACGCTTAACGAAGTAACTTTCGCGCGGCGCAGTGATCTGCACCTGCGAATTAATCTGGAACGCAAACGGGTCTGTCGCGGATTGTTGCAGGGGGTCATTAGTGAGGAGCAGGGGCGACGCCCGCCGTTTGCTGAGCGTCTTTCGGCCTGGACCATGAATCCGGTGAGCGGGGGGGCGCTGCTGCTGATCGTTCTCTATTTTGGTTTTTACAAATTCGTTGGCGGTTTTGGTGCCGGAACGGTGGTCGATTTCCTTGAAGGGACGATTTTTGAAGGGCACCTCAACCCCTGGATGATTACACACGCTGATCAATATATCCCCTGGTACTGGCTGCATGAACTGCTGGTCGGAGAATACGGCATTCTGACGCTGGCGATTCGCTACGCTGTTGCACTGGTGATGCCGATCGTCGGGACTTTCTTTGTTGCTTTTTCCATCATTGAGGATACCGGCTATTTTCCGCGACTGGCGATGCTGGTTGATCGGATTTTTAAACGTATCGGACTCAATGGTCGTGCGGTTATCCCGTTGGTCCTCGGTTTCGGTTGCGACACCATGGCGACGATGGTGACACGTACCCTGGAAACGGTGCGTGAGCGGATTCTCGCCACCGTTCTGCTGGCGCTGGCAATCCCGTGCAGTGCTCAACTCGGCGTTATTCTTGGTCTGCTCGCCGAAGTGCCGGGAGCTTTATTCGTTTGGTCAACCGTGCTGATTGGTGTTTTTATGCTTGTTGGCCTGCTGGCTGCCAGGCTGGTGCCAGGTGAACGTCCGATGTTTTACATGGAAATTCCGCCGTTACGTCTGCCGCAACCGCGCAATGTACTGGTCAAAACCCTGACGCGGATGCAATGGTATTTTTTCGAGATATTCCCTCTTTTCGTTATTGCATCAGTCCTGCTCTGGGCGGGTAAAATGACCGGTGGCCTCGATTATCTGGTGCGTGGCATGAACCCGGTGATGCGCCTGCTAGGGTTGCCAACTGAAGCGTCCGCGGCGTTTATTTTCGGTTTTTTTCGTCGCGATTTTGGTGCCGCCGGGCTTTATGATTTGCAGAATAATGGATTGTTGACAGCAGTACAGCTGACCGTCGCAGCGGTTACTCTGACCCTCTTTGTCCCCTGTGTTGCCCAGTTTCTGGTCATGCGCAAGGAGCGGGGCTGGCGGGTATCGCTGGGGATTTTTACTGTCGTCACCGCACTTGCATTCTCGGTCGGCTTCATCCTCAACCGGTTGCTTTTGACTTCGGGAGTATTAAGCTGATGCAATGCGGCTTTTGCGCACGAGAATTGCCTGAAAAATTATCTGAGACTGCTTGTGGTGCATGTCCTGGCGGATGCCGCAAGATTCATTGTCCCTGGTGTGGTTACGCCAATCCGGCCCCTCCTGAACTGCTGAAAAAAATACTGAATAAAAATATTGACAGTGAGGAGAATACTCAATGAAACTGCCAGAAAATGCGGAAGAAATTCTGGAAGCGTTGTGGATTGCAACCGTTGAAAAAGGCGACAATGCCGCCCCTTTTGATGTGTTGAAAACATCAGCGGATGATGCTGCCCTGGCTGAACTGGTGCGCTTGTCCTATGTCGAGATTAAGGGGGAACGGGTCTATCTGCGCCAGGAAGGTCGTCATGAAGCGATGATGACTGTGCGTCGCCATCGTCTGGCAGAGCGCCTGATGATGGACATCCTTGACATCAAGGGCCGTCAGGGGGATGAAAAGGCGTGTGAATTTGAGCACTTGCTGCATCAAGGCGTCGATACTAAAATATGCACGCTGCTGAATCACCCTGAAACCTGTCCCCATGGCCGTCCGATTCCACCGGGTGAATGTTGTGAGCAGGCGCGTCATTCCGGCGAAGTCGGGGTGGTGGCCCTTACTGAGTTGAAAGCCGGTGAATGCGGCGAAATTGCCTATTTCTCAACCACGGATATGAAAAAGATGCAGAAGCTGATGAGTATGGGTGTGTTACCCGGATGTGAGCTGTTGCTGACCCGTAGCTATCCGTCCTTTATTTTCAAGGTCGGACATTCAGAATTTGCCGTTGATGATGAGCTGGCACGTGAAATTTTTATTCGCAAGTCATGACGCGGCGCACCATTATCTTTGATCTGGAAACGACCGGGTTGTCCCCCCGGCAGGGACATCGTGTGATTGAAGTCGGCGCGGTCGCTCTGCACGGAGGGGAGATCGTTGAGGAGTTTCACTCTTTGATTAATGCCGGGTATCCGATCCCCTGGCAGGCGCAACAGGTGCATGGTATCAGCGATGCGATGTTGAGCGACGCGCCTCAGCCACTAGAGGTCTTTGCTGATTTCCATAACTTTATCGGTTCCGCGCCAATCGTCGCACATAATGCGGCTTTTGATATAAGTTTTTTAACCGCCGAATTTTCGCGCCTTGGCCGCGTGCTTTCAAACCCTGTCTATTGTACACTCAAACTCGGCCGAAAGAAGCTGCCGACCCTCCCGAACCATCGTCTTGAAACAATCTTTTATCACCTTGGGGGAAGAATACCCGCCGGGAATCAACGCCACCGGGCACTGGATGATGCACGTATCACCGCGTTCGTTTGGCGTGAACTGAACGAAATACCCTGATAATTCGAGTTCGTTACTGCCTTGGCAGGCGCAAGTTTGCAACGGTTGTTTCAAAATTGCTGCGAAAGGGATTGATATCGAGTCCCCCCCGGCGGGTGTAGCGCGCGTAGACCGTAAGCTGTTCGGGATGGCAATAGTGCAGCAGGTCACAAAAGATCCGTTCGATACACTGTTCGTGAAATTCATTGTGGCGGCGGAAAGAAATCAGGTAGCGCAACAGTGCTTCAGGGTCAATTCGCGGCCCGTGATAGCGAACCACAATGCTGCCCCAGTCGGGTTGACTGGTGATCAGGCAATTACTGCGTAGCAGGTGGCTGTGAAGGGTTTTGGTAATTATCGCGTCGTGATTAGCGGCTTCCGACAGCAAGGATGGGTTTAGCTCATAGTTGTCAACAGTAATATCGAGATCGTCGATGCAATCACCAGGTAGCTGGTTGGTGAAATGATCCGTTTGCTCATTGACGGTGAACAGTTTTACCTCGACCGGTGCCTCGACAACGGTGCTGAGGTCGTCAGCAAGTGTGCGGCCGACGGTGGCGAAGTCGGCAAAGCAGCTTTGGTTGAGTGAGTTGAGGTAGAGTTTGAGTGATTTCGATTCAATCAGCTTCGGTGATGTACAGGGTACGCGGAACTCGCCCATGGCGACAACCGGTTTGCCTGACGGTGATAACCAGGAGAGTTCGTAAGCGTTCCAGATATCGACACCATCGAATGGCAGATTGTCCGTGAGCCCGAGCTCGTGACGTTTATGATATCGCGGAATCGGGTAGAGCAGGGCCGGGTCGTACTGGTCTGTGTAGGTGGTTTTTTTGCCCAGCGAGAGGGATGGGTCATTGTGGTTCAAGTGTGTGTTCCTTAAATAAGTTGAGTTGTTTTATTCTGGCTTTGGTTCATGGAAAAGTCAACGAACCATTTTTACCGATATCAACGGTGTGCGACGGTGGACATAAGCTGGTTACGAATACGTTTGGTTCTGTTCCATTTTGTGTGGGTAGTCTGACAGCCGTTTACTGAAGTTCAACCACAATATATAGTGCCCTCAGAATCAACTTATCTGAAGGAGGTGTTCCGTGAATTCCGAATCGCTTTTTACTGTGGCTTTGGGCCTCATGCCACCGTGGCAGGTTCTTGATCTTCAATTTGACCTGGAAAAAGGACGCATCGATTTTCAGGTCGGGTTTACCTC
>JAHYIW010000021.1 GCA_019429445.1 Desulfuromonadaceae bacterium | reverse complement strand
GCTCCTGTTGCTCCAGCTCCTGTTGCTCCGGCTCCTGTGGCTCCGGCTCCTGTTGCTCCGGCTCCTGTTGCTCCGGCTCCTGTTGCTCCGGCTCCTGTTGCTCCGGCTCCTGTTGCTCCGGCTCCTGTTGCTCCGGCTCCTGTTGCTCCAGCTCCTGTTGCTCCAGCTCCTGTTGCTCCAGCTCCTGTTGCTCCAGCTCCTGTTGCTCCAGCTCCTGTTGCTCCAGCTCCTGTTGCTGAAGAAGATGATCTGTGGGGGGATATGGCTGCCTCTGAACCAACTGCCCCCGAACCTCCGGTCGAAGGGGGCTGGGGTGAGACTGCGGTGCAGGAGGAGTCTCCCGCTGATGATCTCTGGGGCGACGTGTCGTTTGACAGCGAAGCGGGTGAGGGCGAAGCCATTGCTGACGACTGGGGTGATTTTGCCCTTGATTCCGGTGGCGAAGAGAGTGCTCCGGTTGAACCGGTCGCGGTGGCTCCAGCTCCCGTGACAGCAGCGCTGGATGGCTTCGGCAGCGAAGCTGAAGAAGAAGTTATGGCTCTGGACGAAAGCGATATTCTTGAAATAGAAGAACTCGACGAACTTGAGGATGTTGCTGTAGCTGAGGCAACCTCGCCCGCTGCGCACGATCCCTGGGGTGATTTCGGTGTTGATGAGACGTCGATCGAAACAGAACCTCTGCCCACTGTGCCTGAAGGCGAAGCTGAATTCAGCTTTGCTGATGCAGCTGCCGATGAACCGGCTGACACCATTGTCGTCGCGGACGATTGGGGAATGGTGGTCGATGATGAACCGGTCAGTGACTTTGGCGGGGTCGCCGACCCTGCCGCTGAAGCGGTCGCGGCTGAGGGCACCGAGGTCGATGTCTGGGGTAATTTTGATCTTGGCACGGCCGCAGATGAAGAAGAGGTCTATGCAGCGACACCCGAAGGTGAGCAAGTTTTCAGCTTCGATAGCGATGAAACCATAAGCGAACCGATTGCCCCGCCGTCAGCACCGGCCAACGTTGCGACAACCGCAGCTGAAGAACAGATTGCCGCCATTGGCGAGGAGCAGCTGGAAGTACTTATCGAGAAGGTTGCGGGGCGGGTGATCGAACATCTGGCAGGAACAATCCTCGAAAAAATTGCCTGGGAGGTGGTTCCTGACCTGGCCGAAAGCTTGATCAAGGACGAAATTCGTAAACTGCGTGAGACGGCGGAAGCCTGACTTCATCACTGCGCGTCAGGCTGTGTTGTATATTGACGAGGGAAAAGGGGATTGTTACAATCCCCTTTTCCCTTTTTGCACGTTCTTTGCGGGCGGGTCACGCCGTGTTTCAGCGCTACACAAGAGTGATTTAACCATAATTTAAAAGGATCTTTTTGTCATGGAAGCCAAACTGCCGAAAGGCTACGACCCCCGGGATGTCGAGCGAAAGTGGTACACTATTTGGGAAGAGCAGGGGGTGTTTCACGCCGATGAGAATTCTTCGCGACCTCCCTACGCCATTGTTATCCCCCCCCCCAATGTCACCGGTGTGCTGCACATGGGGCACGCGCTCAACAATACATTGCAAGACATTCTGGTCCGCTGGAAGCGGATGACCGGGCACGAAGTGCTGTGGATGCCCGGCACCGATCATGCCGGGATTGCCACCCAGAACGTGGTCGAAAAACAGCTGGCCGCAGAGGGGATGGATCGCCATTGTCTCGGGCGTGAAAAATTTGTCGAGCGGGTCTGGCAATGGCGTACGGAGTCGGGCGGACAGATCATCAATCAGCTCAAACGCCTTGGCGCCTCATGTGACTGGCAGCGCGAACGTTTCACCATGGATGATGGTTTGTCGACGGCGGTGCGTGAGGTTTTTGTCAAGCTGCACGAAGAGGGGTTGATCTATCGCGATAATCGGCTGATCAACTGGTGTCCGCGTTGTCACACGGCACTCTCTGATCTTGAAGTCGAACACGAGGATAAAAAAGGGCACCTCTGGCACTTGCGTTATCCGGTACAGGGGACAGACCGCACTCTGGTGGTGGCCACCACGCGTCCGGAAACAATGCTCGGTGACAGTGCCGTAGCGGTCAATCCAGCAGATGAGCGCTATGCCGAGCTGATCGGCAAAACCGTACTGTTGCCGCTGGTCAATCGCGCCATCCCGATCATTGCCGACGCATACGTCGATATGGACTTCGGCTCCGGTGCGGTAAAGATCACCCCGGCACATGATTTTAACGACTTCGAGATCGGCAAGCGCCATGATCTGGAATTTATCACGATCCTCGATGAGTCGGGGGTGATCAACGCAAATGGCGGCCCCTATTGCGGGCAGGAGCGTTACGAGGCGCGGGCCAACGTGGTCGCCGACCTCGAAAATCTTCATTTGCTTGAAAAGATCGATGATTATGCCAACGCCGTCGGTGAATGTTATCGCTGCCGGACTGTCATTGAGCCGTTCATGAGCAAGCAGTGGTATGTGGCGGTCAAACCGCTTGCTGAGGTGGCGATCAAGGCGGTGCAGGACGGTGACACGCGCATTATTCCGGCGCAGTGGGAGAAGACCTATTACGAGTGGATGTTCAATATCCAGGACTGGTGCATCAGTCGCCAGATCTGGTGGGGGCATCGGATCCCGGCGTGGTTCTGCAACGATTGCGACGCGATCACCGTCAGCCGTGAGGATGCCACCCGCTGTGCTCACTGCGGTTCAACCAACATCCGCCAGGAAACGGATGTTCTTGACACCTGGTTTTCTTCAGCGCTGTGGCCGTTTTCAACCATGGGGTGGCCGGAAAATACCGCAACACTCCAGAAATTCTATCCGACCTCCTGCCTTGTCACCGGTTTCGATATCCTCTTCTTTTGGGTGGCGCGCATGATGATGCTGGGGTGCAAATTCATGGGCGAAGTGCCGTTCAAGGATGTCTATATCCATGCGCTGGTCCGTGATGCGCAGGGGCAGAAGATGTCGAAAAGCAAAGGCAACGTCATCGACCCGCTGTTGATCATCGACGAATACGGTGCCGACGCCTTTCGCTTTACGCTGACCGCATTTGCAGCGATGGGGCGGGATATCAAACTCTCGACCGAGCGGATTGGTGGTTATAAAGCATTTGCCAACAAACTGTGGAACGCCGCGCGGTTCAGCCTGATGAATCTGGAGGATTTCGACCCGGCGACCATCGACGTGCAGCGTGACGATCTGTCCCCCGCTGACCGCTGGATTCTGGCGCGGCTGGCCGCGACCGCCAAAGAGGTTGCTGCGGCACTGGCGGCGTACAAATTCAACGAAGTCGCCAGTCTCCTCTACGCCTTTACCTGGCACAATTTCTGTGACTGGTATATTGAGTTGGTCAAAGGGGACCTCTATGGTGACGACGGCGTTGCCAAAGAACGGGTGCAGGGCGTTCTTTATACCGTCCTTGAGCAGTTGCTGCGCCTGCTGCACCCGGTTATGCCGTTTATCACCGAGGAAATCTGGCAAACGTTGCCGGGGGAACGTCCCTGTGCCTCAATTATGCAGGCAGGTTACCCTCAAGGGGACGATTTCCCGATTGATGCCGCAGGTGAAAAGCGGATGGAAATTGTCATGGGAGTGGTCAAGGCGATTCGCAATATTCGCGGCGAAATGGACGTCCCGCCGGGCAAACAGATCGTCGCGATTCTCGATTGCAAAACGGCGGAGGTGGCGGCGATCATCAATGAAAATGCCGCTTACCTCACCCCGCTGGCGCGAGTCGGCGAACTGACCTGTGGCGTTGCAGTTGCTCGACCGGAGAAGGCCGCAACACAGGTGGTGGGCGATGTCGAAGTCCTCTTGCCACTGGCCGGGCTGGTCGATGTCGCCGAGGAAATCAAACGTCTCGAAAAAGAAATTTCGAAGGTGCAGAAAGACGTTGATCTGTTCAGTAAAAAGCTCTCGAACGAGAAGTTTGTTGCCAATGCTCCGGCGGAAGTCCTGGATAAAGATCGCAGCAAATTACTGGCGGCGGAAGAAAAGCTGAAGATTCTCGATGAAAGTCTGCAACGAATGCAGGCCCTCTGTTAATAGCAGGGGCGGGCGTCACCTCCCGCCCCTGGTATTCGCCGTTAACCCGGAGGATCCATGGCACAAATCGACCTGCTCCTGCTTCATCCGCCCAGCGTCTATGATTTCAGGCAAAAGTCGATCATGTATGGTCCGATCAGTGATCTGATCCCCTCCTCTCCGGTCTTTGAGATGTACCCCCTCGGGTTCCTCACCATGACCAGTTACCTTGAAGCGCGCGGCTTCAAGGTGCGTATTGTCAATCTGGCCTTGCGCATGATGAATGATCTTGATTTCGATGTGCGCACCTTTCTTTCCCGGCTCAAACCGCACGCCATCGGCATCGACCTGCATTGGCTCCCTCACGCTCACGGCTCGATTGAAATCGCAAAATTGGCCAGGGAGTGCCACCCCGATGTGCCGATTATTTTCGGCGGACTTTCGTCAAGCTATTTTCACGAAGAACTCATTCAGTATCCGGCGGTCGATTACGTTTTGCGTGGTGATGCGATCGAAGCGCAGCTCTATGCTTTACTGACGAAGCTCAGGGCAGGAGAAACACCGACCGGGGTGCCGAATCTGACCTGGAAGGTCGCTGGCAAGGTACAGGTCAATCCGTTAAGCACCACTCCCCACCCCCCCGAACCGGTCGATCTCAATCCGGTGCAGATGATCAGGATGGTGTTGCGTTATCGTGACCTGCAAAGTGTTCTCCCTTTTAACGGCTGGTGGCAGAACCCGATCACAGCGGTCTTTACCGTCAAGGGGTGCGCCCACGAGTGCCTTACCTGCGGGGGTTCCCAGCAAGCCAACCGACGCATCAACGCCCGCCACGAACCGACCTTTCGCAGTCCTGAAAATCTGGTGAAAAATATTGTCGATATCGCGCGCATCTCGAAGGGCCCGATTTTTCTCGTCGGCGATCTGTATCAGGCGGGAGAGGATTATGCGCTGGAGACTTTGACGCGGCTGGGGAAAGTAACGATCAACAATGAGATTATCTTCGAGTTTTTTGCCATGCCAGCGCTCAGCTGTCTTCAGGCGATTGACCAAAACGTTGCCAACTGGAGTCTGGAGCTGTCCCCGGAGAGTCATTGCGAGGCGCTTCGCAAGGTGCAGAACGAGAAATTCTTTTATACCAATGCCGAGATGGAAAGGGTGATCGCCGCAGCACTGAAATTGCGCTGTCATCGCCTCGATGTGTTCTTTATGATCGGTCTTCCCGAACAGACACAGCGCTCAGTGATGGAAACCATCGACTATTGTGAACAGCTCTTTGCCGCTTCCGATCCACGTCTGTCCTGTTTTATCTCGCCGATGGGTCCCTTTGCCGATCCCGGCAGTCAATGCTTTGAAAATCCCGAAAAATTCGGTTACACGCTCTTTGCCCGGACTCTCGAAGAGCATCGCGCATTGCTGGTGCAGCCGTCCTGGCGGAGCATTCTCAATTATGAGACAACCGCCATGTCACGTGATGAACTGGTTGATGTCACCTACACCGCTGCTGCTGCCCTCAATGCACTGAAATTGCGTTACGGGCGCATCAACAAGGGGCGTGGACAGGCGGTCGCTGCGCGTATTCGTCAAGCTGCAGAGCTTGAAACCCGGCTGCGCCACTGTAGCGACAGTGGCATGGCCCTTGATCCACATGAACTTGAACTGCTGCGTGGCGAAATTCATGATTTCAGCGTGTCGACGGTGTGTGACAAGCGCGAGCTGTTCTGGCGGCGACATGTAAACAATTTTAAATGGCTGGGGATTCTGCGTGCGCTGTTATTTCGCGGTTAAGCTGAACAATCGAAAAATTGAGCGCTCGCGGGAGTTGCGCCGGTTTTCCCCTTGACAACCTTTGTCGGGTTGGGATATATAAGAGCCCCGATCGGGGAAAGGTCGCCTGAGATAGATGACAACCCCCCGATATTACGAAAGAAAGACTGCCTCCCGGCGGAGGGAGGTTGCAGATCGTTTTCGGCGGTGTAGCTCAGTTGGTTAGAGCATGCGGCTCATATCCGCAGTGTCCGGAGTTCAAATCTCTGCACCGCCACCATCTTGCGAAAGCCCTCTCCGGCGACGGTTGAGGGCTTTCGTCGTTTTAATCCTGTAAGTAAATCTGCCGCGAGAACTGGTTGCGCTATGATACAGGAAACCGTGTATGATCTTTTGCTTGGCGAGCATCTGGTGGATTCCGGGGATGCCGTTCTGGTTGCCGTTTCCGGCGGGATTGATTCGGTCGTCCTGCTGCATCTGTTGCATGCCCTTGCTCCGCGCCTCCCTGTTACGCTCCACGCTGCCCATCTGGATCATGCTATACGCAGGAACAGTGCGGAAGATACCGCGTTCGTTATCGACCTGTGTGACCGTCTCGCTGTCCAGCTGACAACTGAACGGATTGATGTCCCGGCACTTGCCGCCGCACAGAGAACGGGGCTGGAAGAGGCCGGGCGCCAGGCGCGGCGCGATTTTTTGTGCCGGGTTGCGCGGCAACATAATTGTCAGGTCATTGCCTTGGGGCATCATGCCGATGACCAGGCTGAAACAGTTCTGCATCGGCTGCTGCGCGGGAGCAGTGCCAGTGGTCTGGCCGGAATGCGCCTCCACCACGGGGCCTGCATCCGCCCGCTATTAAGGGTTACCCGAGCGGATATCGAAGGGTATGCGGCTGAACATCATCTCAACTGGTGTGAGGATGTCAGCAATCGCGATATCACTTTCACCCGTAACCGGATTCGCCACCAGTTGCTGCCCCAATTGCGTGAATTTAATCCCCGCATCGATAGACATCTGGTCGCGCTGGCGGAGCGTCTGGCGGTCGAGGAAGACTTCTGGTCGGGGGTGGTTGCAAAGCACTTTGATCGCTTGCTGACCGATTCCCGCGACGGTCTGCGCCTTTCTGTCGCCGGTCTGCAAGCACTTCACCGGGGGGTGCGTCGACGCGTGTTGCGTCATGCTCTGGGGGTGGTTCGCGGGTCGGTGATGACCCTGGCGGCACCGCAGATCGCTGCACTTGAGCGGCTTTTGCACGGCAGCAGTCAGGCGGAACTCGATCTGCCCGGAGTATGGGCGGCACGTCGTTACAGCGAATTATGGTTACGGACGGCTGCGCCGTCGTGTCAACCGTTCAGCGTGATCGTGGCCGGGCCGGGAATCATCGATCTTCCACAGGGGGACAGACTGGTTTTCAGTTACGGACCGCCGCAAGGAGAAGATCCCCTGGCGGTTGAGTTTTCTGCTGCGACGCTGTCTTTTCCGTTGACGATCCGTTCGTTCCAACCCGGCGACCGTTTGCAACCGGCAGGCGGAGCGGGAAGCCGTAAGTTGAAAGAACTGTTTATCGACGCAAAGATTGAACGCGAACGGCGCCGGTCGTGGCCGCTGCTGGTCGGGGAGGACATCCTTTGGATTCCCGGTTTAAGACGTTGTGACAGCCATTGGCCGACACCGAGTGAAGTACCGGTGCTGAGGGTTGCTTTTGAGCCAGCTTTGCCGTGATTGATTCTTGTCGCGGGTGAATAATTATGGTAAGTTCAAAAGGTTTAATGCGTCATGACATGCATCATTCCGTGCGACATGAAAATAACCTACCACAGGGGGAAAAGTGAACCAATTTTACAAGAATATTGCGCTTTGGCTGGTGATCTCACTGGTCATGATCATGCTTTTCAATATGATGACCCAGCGCGATCAGGGGCAGAAGCCGATAACCTATACAACTTTCATGGCCGAAGTCGAGTCGGGCAGCGTCAGGGATATTACGATTCAGGGTCAGAATATCGAGGGTCATTATCAGGACGACACCGCATTCAAGACGTTTGTGCCGAATGATCCGAACCTGATTACTGAACTGCGCGGACGTGGCGTGGTGATTCAGGCCCGCGCGGATGAGGATCGCAGTTTCTGGTTTACCCTGCTGGTTTCCTGGGGACCGATCCTGTTGCTGATCGGCGTATGGATTTTCTTCATGCGGCAGATGCAGTCGGGTGGCGGCAAGGCGATGAGCTTCGGCAAGAGCCGGGCGAAACTGCTCAATGAGACGTCGGCGCGGGTGACGTTTGATGATGTTGCCGGGATCGATGAAGCCAAGGACGAACTCGAAGAGGTCGTTTCGTTTCTCAGGGATCCGAAGAAGTTTTCCCGCCTCGGTGGACGCATCCCCAAAGGGGTGTTGCTGGTGGGCGCGCCGGGGACCGGCAAGACCTTGCTGGCGCGGGCCATTGCCGGCGAAGCAGGGGCTCCGTTCTTCTCAATTTCCGGTTCCGATTTCGTCGAAATGTTCGTCGGAGTCGGTGCCAGCCGGGTGCGCGATCTCTTTGTACAGGGGAAAAAAAATGCGCCGTGCATCATTTTTATCGACGAAATCGATGCGGTTGGTCGGCACCGCGGGGCGGGTCTCGGCGGTGGACACGACGAGCGCGAACAGACCCTCAACCAGTTACTGGTCGAGATGGATGGTTTCGAGTCGAATGAGGGGGTTATTCTGATTGCTGCGACCAACCGCCCCGACGTGCTTGATCCCGCCCTGCTGCGTCCCGGTCGTTTTGACCGGCAGGTGGTGGTTCCGCATCCCGACATCAGGGGACGGTTCAAAATTCTTACGGTACATGCCCGCAAGGTGCCGCTGTCCGAGAATGTCAATCTGGAGGTTATTGCCAAGGGAACACCAGGTTTTTCCGGTGCCGATCTGGCCAATCTGGTCAACGAGGGCGCACTTTTGGCAGCGCGGGCCGATAAGCAGACGGTCGATATGGAAGATCTTGAAGCGGCCAAGGACAAGGTGATGATGGGTGCCGAGCGGCGCTCGATGGTGATTACCGAAGATGAAAAGAAAGTAACCGCCTATCACGAGGCCGGGCACGCGGTTGTTGCGCTCTTCCTGCCCGATGCTGATCCGGTGCACAAGGTATCGATCATTCCGCGCGGGCGCGCCATGGGGATCACCATGTATCTGCCGCGCGAGGAAAAATACAATCAGAGCAAGGAAGGGTTGCAGGCACATATCTGCACCTTGCTGGGCGGTCGGATTGCCGAGGATCTGTTGCTTGGCAGTATCACCACTGGAGCCAGTAACGATATTGAGCGGGCAACGATCGTTGCCCGGCGCATGGTTTGTGAGTGGGGGATGAGCGACACGTTGGGACCGTTGGCCTTCGGTGAAAAACAAGGCGAAATTTTTCTTGGACGTGATATGGCGCATACCAAGAATTACAGTGAAGCCACGGCGATCGAGATCGATACCGAAATCCGCGCCATCGTCCAACAGGCGTATGACCGCACCAAGAAAATTCTCACCGACAATCGCGAAGGGCTGCTTCGCGTTGCCGATGCGCTGCTGGAGCGTGAAAACCTCGACGGGGCTGAAGTCAATGCGCTGGTCGAGGGAGAGACGCTCCCTCCGGTCGAAGTTTATGTTGCCCCGGTTGCACCGGCGGCGACGCAAAAAAAATCGGCACCTGCGGCAGACGCTGATCAAAGCGGTGCGCAGACAACGAATGCACCGGAAGAGCAGCAGGATGATCCGGAGGATCCGCCGGCCTGATGACGTTCGCCACCCGTTTGCTGAAGGTTGCCGACGACGCCGCAGCGCGAGATGAACTGAAGACGCTCGGCGTCGATCCTGTCGGCATTGAGCGGATGACGGCGAAAATGCTTTTGCGGCTGGTGAAGATCGACCGGGTGCCGTGTCGGGCGGCCAATATCCTCAAGCAGGAGATGCTGGCACTTGGCGGCGATACTGCTGTGGCGCGCGGCACTGTTGCTTGTTCCCTGCCGACGACAGATGTTATTCTGATCGGGACCCTCAAGCAGTTGGAACTGTTGGCCCGGCGGCTCGGCGTTCAGCCGTTTGGCCTGGCGGATCTTGGTCAGGAGCTGATTCAGTTGCTGGCGTGGCTGGACAAACCGGCGACATTGTTGCGCGGGCGGACGGTCGAACTTGACCTCTCCCGGCCACGAATCATGGGCATTTTGAACGCAACGCCCGATTCCTTTTCCGATGGTGGCCGTTACAACCGGGTCGATGCGGCGCTGATGCGTGCCGGTGAAATGGTCGCCGAGGGGGCGGACCTGATTGATGTCGGCGGCGAGAGTACGCGCCCCGGTGCCCTGGCCGTGTCGGTCGAAGAAGAACTTGATCGGGTCATCCCGATAATCGAAGCGCTCCATGCCGAGTTTGCTCTGCCGTTGTCGATCGATACCAGCAAAAGTGGCGTAGCGGTAGCGGCCACGACCGCAGGGGTTGAATTCGTCAACGATATCAGCGGATTGCAGTTCGATGCGCAGATGGCCAAGGTGGTTGCCGCGAGTTCGGCCGGACTGATCCTGATGCACACGCGCGGTCGACCCGAGACCATGCAGCACGACACGAAATACCCGGACCTGCTTGGACAGGTGATCAGTGGGCTGCGCGACAGCCTGTCCCGCGCCCTGGCCGCCGGGGTACAAGTGGAGCGGATTGCCGTCGATCCGGGGATCGGTTTTGGCAAGGATGTCGCCGGTAATCTGGAACTGTTGCGCCACCTTGATGAATTGCACAGCCTCGGGCGTCCGCTGTTGCTCGGAACGTCGCGCAAAAGTTTCATCGGCACCATCCTCGGCGAGGATGATCCCGTGCAGCGTTTGTATGGTTCCCTGGCGACAGTGGCTTTGGCCGTCGCTGCCGGAGTTCGGTTGCTGCGTGTCCACGATGTGCGGGCCTCACGTGAGGCGGCGCTGACCGCCTGGGCGGTTGTCTCCGGACAACGTCCATAAACGCATAAACCCTGAATTTTTAATGGTATGTAATGAGCGCACTTTTCGACATCTCAAATCATTTCCGTTGGGTCCTCGACCTGGTCGATATCGCTCTCGTTGCGTTTATCATCTATCGTATTATTTTATTGATCAAAGGAACCCGCGCAGTGCAAATGCTGCTCGGTCTGGCGGTCATTCTCGGTGTCTATGTCACTGCGCAAGTTGTCGGGCTCTACACGTTGCGCTGGATTCTCGATAACTTCCTTTCATCAATTATCCTGGTCATTATTGTTATTTTTCAAAGCGACATTCGTCGTGCGCTGATCCATGTGGGGCGTAATCCGTTTTTTGCCGATCTCAGCTACAAGGAGGAGGGCGCGGTTCTGGATGAGTTGGCCAAGGCCTGTCTGTTTCTCTCCGGGCGACGGATTGGCGCGCTGATCGTGATTGAACGCGAGACCGGTCTCAAGGATTTTCTGGAAGTCGGGGTGGAGCTTGATGCCCAGGTTTCGGGAGAGATTATTTCTTCGATCTTTTTACCGAATTCCCCGATTCATGACGGTGCGCTGGTGATTCAACAGGGGCGGATGACACGCGCCGGATGTTTCCTTCCGCTCAGTCAGGAGCCGGGGATCAGCAAGGCTCTCGGTACGCGACACCGTGCCGCACTGGGGTTGACCGAACTGGTCGATGCGGTTGCGATTGTGGTTTCGGAGGAGACGGGCAAGATCTCGGTGAGTGTTGGCGGGCGATTGACGCGTAATCTCGATGGCCCGACGCTGCGCAAGGTTCTGGCGCGACTGTTTGAACCGCGGCATAATAAAGCATAGGGTGGCACGACGATGGTCAAGATCATCATGGAAAACTGGTTCTTAAAACTGTTGTCGTTAACTTTCGCGGTAATTCTGTGGTTTTTTGTTATGGGTGAGCAACGGCTGGAACAGGGTTATTCTGCTTCATTGCAATTGCGGAATATACCCAAGGGGCTGATGATTGCCAATGATGTGCCGAGCACCATCGATGTGCGGATCAGTGGTCCACGAACGCTGCTGATGAATCTGAAGCCGTCTGAGGTCAGGCTGTCCGTCGATCTCACCGGACTGAAAGCGGGAGTGACCTCGTTTAAGCGTCTTGAGGAACAGTTGAATCTGCCTACGGCATTGAAGGTGACGCGGTTGTCTCCCCCGGTGATTGATGTCAGGCTGGAGGCGATCCAGAAAAAAATCATTCCGGTTCGCGTTATTTTAAAGGGTGAACTGCCGGCTGTGGCAAACATTGGTGGAGTTTATCCGAACCCGGCACAGGTAGAAATTGAAGGTGCGAAAAGTGAACTAAAAAAGATCAATGAGGCGGTCACTGATCCGGTTGAGATTGACGGTGCAATGGCGGATGTTGAGACTTCTGTCGCCTTGATTCCGCTTGGGCAATACGTTTCTTTTTCACAAAAGCAGAATATTCAGGTGAAAGTTGCGATCATTGTCGATACCGATGGCCCGCCATCTGCACAGGAGGAGAAGCACGGGGAATGACGAAGAAACTGTTTGGAACCGATGGGGTTCGCGGGGTTGCCAACACCTATCCAATGACAACCGAGATAGCTATGCAACTCGGGCGCGCGGCGGCGCATATTTTTAAAAAACACAATGCTCGGCGGCACCGGATTGTCATCGGCAAAGATACCCGGCTTTCGGGGTATATGATCGAGAACGCATTGGCATCGGGAATTTGTTCAATGGGGGTCGATGTGATTCTGGTTGGTCCCCTGCCGACTCCGGGGATTGCTTTTCTGACTGCATCACTACGGGCAGATGCCGGCGTGGTGATCTCCGCTTCGCACAATCTCTACCAGGATAACGGCATTAAGTTTTTCTCAAATAATGGGTTCAAGCTGCCGGATGCACTCGAAATCGAGATCGAATCATTGCTCGACGACAGCCGCCTTGACGCACTGCGTCCGACCGCTGCTGAAGTCGGCAAAGCCGTACGTCTTGACGATGCCGTTGGCCGCTATATCGTTTTTTTGAAGCACACTTTCCCTAAACATCTCGATCTTAACGGTTTAAAAATCGTCCTTGATTGTGCCCATGGCGCGGCCTACAAAGTTGCTCCCGCAGTGCTGCGCGAGTTGGGTGCCGAGGTGATCACCATCGGGGTGACCCCGGATGGGATGAATATTAACGCCGGTTGTGGATCGCTCTACCCCGAAGTTGTGGCCGCAGCGGTGCGTGAGCATCACGCCGATCTCGGGATTGCCCTGGATGGTGATGCCGACCGGGTGATTTTCGTAGACGAGCATGGCCGAGAAGTTGATGGGGATCATATCATGGCAATTTGTGCAACCGATCTGCTTGAACGGGGGGCATTGGCGCGCAAGACACTGGTCTCGACTGTGATGAGCAATATGGGGCTGGATATCGCCATGCGCAAAGCCGGTGGCAAAATGATCCGGACGGCGGTCGGTGACCGTTATGTCGTCGAAGCGATGCGTCATGGCGGTTACAGCCTGGGCGGCGAGCAATCAGGACATATGATTTTTCTCGATCATAATACCACCGGTGACGGCACGCTTTCGGCGTTGCAGGTGCTGGCGATCATTCAGCGCTCGGGTAAACGCTTGTCAGAACTGGCGCAGGTCATGACCGCTTTGCCGCAGATTCTGCTCAATATCAGAGTCGCGGAGCGCAAAGATCTTGGGGATGTTCCGGAAGTTTCCCGGGTGATCAAAGCGGTCGAAGCGGAACTTGGCAAGAATGGCCGGGTGCTGATCCGCTACTCGGGAACCGAGCCACTGTTACGGATCATGCTCGAAGGGCCGCAACAGCACCGGATTGAAGAGCTGGCGAATGATATCGCTGTCGCCGTTGTGCAGCATCTTGGCGGGCATCGGGAAGGGACATAACAGATGGCGAAGCTGGGGGTCAATGTTGATCATATTGCCACAGTTCGTCAGGCACGGGGAACGATCGAGCCTGATCCGGTTACTGCGGCACTCCTTGCGGAACTGGCCGGAGCGGACGGGATTACCGTTCACCTGCGCGAGGACCGGCGGCACATCCAGGATCGTGATGTTGAAATTTTGCGCGCGACGGTGCAGACGCGTCTCAACCTGGAGATGGCGGCGACTGACGAAATGGTGGCTATCGCCGAGCGGTTGCTTCCTGACCAGGTGACACTGGTGCCGGAAAAACGTCAGGAATTGACGACTGAAGGCGGTCTGGATGTCATCGGGAAGGCAGCCCAGCTGCGTCCTTACATTGCCCGCCTGGGTCAGGCGGGGATTGTTGTCAGCCTCTTTGTCGATCCAGATGCCGCGCAGATCAAGGCGTCACGGGAGGTGGGCGGCAATGCTGTCGAGATCCACACCGGCACCTATTGTGATGCCCCGACCGAGGCGCGGCGGGCCATTGAACTGGAAAAAATACGTCAGGCGATTAGCTACGGTCACGAGTCAGCCTTGGTGGTGAACGCCGGGCACGGTCTGAACTACCGGAATGTCCAGCAGGTGGTCGCTCTTGGCGGCGTAGAAGAGTACAATATCGGTCATGCCATTATCTCTCGTGCGCTACTGGTCGGGCTGGACCGCGCGGTGCGGGAGATGGCAACACTGGTGCGGTGCTGATATGGCTATCGCCGGGATAGGCACTGACATTGTCCGGGTCGAACGCTTTCGGGAATTTCTCAAAATGGGAAAAACCGGCATCATTGAGCGCATTTTTACCACGGATGAACGGGCCTACGCTTTAGGAAAGAAAGATCCTGCGACGCACCTGTCGGCACGCTTTGCGGCGAAAGAGGCCTTCCTTAAAGCCCTTGGTCTTGGCCTGCGCGAAGGGGTTCAGTGGCGCGATATTGAGGTGCGTAACGATGCCCTTGGCAAGCCGTCATTGTTTTTTGGCGGCCGGGCCGCAGAAATTCTTGCTGAGCGCAAGCTGGGCAACGTCCAGTTGAGTTACAGTCATGAACGTGAATATGCGGTGGCGATGGTGACGGTGGAGATGGTATGAAGCTGCTAACCGCCGTGGAAATGCGTGAGCTTGATCGTCGGGCGATGGAAGAAATCGGCATCCCCGGTGCGGTACTGATGGAAAGTGCCGGGCGCGGCGCGGCGGAACTACTGGCTGAACGTTATGCAGATCTCTTTCCCGGTCCGGTGTTGATCCTCGCGGGGAAGGGAAACAACGGCGGAGACGGGTTTGTTATTGCTCGCTGGTTATTGAACCGTGGCTGGCAGGTGCAGACGATTGTCCTTGATGCACCTGCGGCAATTGGCGGCGCTGCCGGGCTCAATCTCGATATTCTGCAACGTTGTGGCGCTACGGTCACTGCGGTGACAACTGATGAGCAATTGAGCTCCGCCCTCGCGGCGCATTCCGGCGTGATTCTGGTTGATGCCCTACTAGGAACCGGTCTGGCCAACCCGGTAAGTGGACGCTATGCCGTTGCCATCGATTGGCTGGGGGCGCAGCGCGCACCGCTGGTTGCAGTCGACATCCCTTCGGGGGTCGATGCCACGAGCGGCGCGATCCTTGGCCGCGCGGCACATGCCGACTTGACCGTGACCTTCGCCGCAGCCAAGGTCGGGCATGCCGTTAGTCCCGGGTTTTCCTGTTGTGGTGAGCTGAAAATTGTAGATATCGGTATCCCGGCGACCTTAAGTGCCTCAACCGGTGATAGCCATTGGTTGATTGAAGCCGCCGAAGCAGCGCGGCTGTTGCCGTTGCGCCCCGTGAATGGCCACAAAGGAACATTCGGCCACCTGCTGGCGTTGGCTGGTTCGCCCGGCAAGACAGGAGCCGCGACGCTGACTGCCGCTGCGGCGGTGCGGGGCGGTGCGGGGCTGGTTACCCTGGCTTGTTCGGCAGCCGTTCACGATATCATGGAAATCAAGTTGACCGAGGCGATGACCGTCGCCTTGCCCGATCATGACGGGTGCCTCGGTGAGGATGCGTTGGCTTCTGTGAACGCCCTGCTGGACAATAAATCAGCATTGGCAATTGGTCCGGGGTTGGGGATATCTGGGCAGACAGTCCGCCTGGTCCGGCGCATCGTTGGGGAATCGTCGCTGCCGCTGGTGGTTGACGCCGACGGCCTGAACGCGCTGGCGGGGCACTGTCACGTGCTGAAGGAACGTCCTCGCGCGAGGACAATTCTGACTCCGCACCCGGGGGAGATGGCGCGCCTTCTCGGCTGTGGTGTCGCTGCGGTGGAAGCGGAACGGATCAATTGTGCACGAGAATTCGCGATGGAGTACAGGGTCGTGCTGCTCCTCAAGGGCGCGCGAACCATTATTGCTCTTCCTGACGGGCGCATCAGGATTAACTCCAGTGGTAATCCGCTGCTGGCGACGGGGGGGAGCGGCGACGTCCTGACCGGGTTGATCGGGGCGCTTCTGGCACAGGGATTGACTGTTGATGATGCTGCTGTGCTCGGCAGCTATCTGCATGGGGCTGCGGCTGATCACTGGGCTACGCGCCACGGTGACGTCGGAATGACCGCAACCGAACTGCTGAATGAACTTCCTGCCGCCTGGCGGGAACTGCGACTGATAAGGAGTCAGACATGTTGACGGCCAAAGATATAATGACCCGGGATGTTCACTCGGTGACACCTGAAACAACGATTGAAAAACTGGCGAAAATTTTCGTTGAGACGCGCGTTAACGCACTCCCGGTGATCGAAAACGGGAAGCTGTACGGGCAGGTTTCACAGAACGATCTGGTCGAGCGTGATCAGCCGTTGCATATCCCGACGGTGATTTCGATTTTCGATTGGGTTATCTACCTCGAAAGTGACAAGACGTTTCGCGAAGAAGTACGCAAGATGTCCGCCCGGACGGTACGTGATATCTGTCGCGTCGATGTGCCGACCTGTACCCCGGCAACTCCGGTGAGTGAAATAGCGGCCCTGATGGCGGGCAAGGCTGCACATCTGGTTCCGGTCGTGGAGAACGAGCGGGTGGTCGGGGTGGTCGGGCGTCTCGATATTATTCGTTCCATGGAGTAACCGCGGTGTCTTCACGGGTGGTGATTACCGCTTCTCCGGAGGAGACCCGGGCTTTTGCCCGGAGGCTCGGCGAACAGCTGGACAAGTCCCTGACGATCTGGCTGAGTGGCCCGCTTGGCGCCGGAAAAACCTGTTTCGCTCAGGGGGTCGCAGCGGGACTTGGGGTTCCAGCTGATGAGCCGGTCGTTAGCCCCAGTTACACGCTGATGAATCTTTATCAGGGACGTTTGCCCCTGTATCATTTCGATTACTATCGTTTGTCCCATCCTGACGAGCTTGATGATCTCGGCGGCGATGAATTTATTGAGGATGGCGGCATTTCTCTGGTCGAATGGGCGGATCGTTTCGACACCTGTGCCGGGTACGCGGGCGGTGCGCGCGCGGGGGTACATATTGAGCTGAAAATAGTTGCCGCCTCTCGCCGTGAAATCGTTTGTCGGGCCTGCGGAGTGGATGCCGAGGCATTGCTGTCGCGACTCTTTGCCGCGTGGAAAGTTGCTGTTGATCAGAGTTAAGACAAACGCTGGAAAAATGTTTTGACCGCAGCGGGTAATCCTGCTATTTAATCAAACTCTGGGCATGATCCAGATTCGTCCGCATGATGCGGTAAAGCACTAGCAGCCTGTCGGACTATCCATGAGCCGGCTGCATACCCGGCTGTTTGGCTCATATTTCAGCTCCTTTTTGGTTCATAGCTACGGCTATGCACCTCAAAAGAGCTAAAATCTGTTCTCAAATATCCAAATTTTCGCTTCGGCCCGTATAGTCCGTAAGCTGCTTGGGAGGACACAGTTCTATGGCTTTAGTCGTACAAAAATATGGTGGTACGTCGGTCGGTGATGTGGAGCGCATTCGCAATGTTGCACGACGCATCGGCCGCACCTATGACGACGGGAATGATGTCGTTGTTATTGTTTCGGCGATGTCCGGTGAAACCAACAAACTGGTGGCACTCGCCAACGAGATGTGTGAGTTTCCGAGTGAGCGCGAGTATGACGTTCTCGTTGCAACCGGCGAACAGGTAACTATCGCGCTGCTGGCCATGTGCCTCCAGTCAATGGGTTACAACGCAAAAAGTTATCTCGGGCACCAGATTCCGATTTACACCGACAGTGCGTACAGTAAAGCACGAATTGAGGAGATCGGTGACAAGAACATCCGCGAAGATATCAAGAACGGGACGATTATTATCGTTGCCGGTTTTCAGGGGATTGACCGCCACGGCAGTATCACCACGCTCGGACGGGGTGGTTCCGATACCTCCGCGGTGGCCGTCGCGGCGGCACTCAAGGCGGATGTGTGTGAAATCTACACCGACGTCGATGGTGTCTACACGACCGATCCGCGGATTGTTCCCGAAGCATCGAAGGTCAACAAAATTTCGTACGACGAGATGCTGGAGATGGCGTCACTGGGCGCAAAAATTCTCCAGATCCGTAGTGTCGAATTTGCCAAGAAATATAACGTGGTGATCCACGTTCGATCGAGTTTCAACGATAACCCCGGAACTCTGGTGATGAAGGAGGATGCCGATATGGAAACTGTACTGGTTTCAGGAATTACTTACAATAAGGATGAAGCAAAAATTTCGGTGATCCGGGTTCCAGATAAACCGGGGATTGCCGCGAAGCTCTTTTCGCCACTTTCCGCGGCAAATATTACGGTCGACATGATTATTCAGAACGTGTCGCACGAGGGGTTCACCGATCTGACGTTTACTGTGCCCAAAACTGACTACAAGAAGGCGTTGAAGATTGTCAATGAGGCGGCGGGTATTATCAAGGCTGGCGGGGTGGTCAGCGACGAACAGATTTCGAAAGTCTCGATCGTTGGTGTCGGCATGCGCTCACATTCGGGCGTGGCCAGCAAAATGTTCCAGACCCTTTCTGCCGAAGGAATCAATATTCAGATGATCTCGACGAGTGAAATCAAGGTTTCCTGTGTCATTGATTCTAAATATTCAGAATTGGCGCTACGTGTACTGCACGATGTTTTCGGTTTGGCCAAAGAGGCAACCGAGGAATAAGGTCGACCGGATAATCGTGTGCAATGGATTTAAAACGGGGGCAGGAATGATTCGTTTATACGATACAACACTACGTGACGGAACACAGGCTGAGGATATCTCCTTTCAGGTAATAGACAAGGTGCGGATTGCCCAGAAACTGGATGAATTGGGTATTCACTATATTGAGGGAGGCTGGCCTGGTTCAAATCCAAAAGATATTGCATTTTTTAAAGATATCAAGGATATCACCCTGCATCAGGCGAAGATTGCTGCTTTCGGATCGACCCGGCGGGCCAGGGTCACTCCCGCGGAAGACAATAATATCCAGACGTTGATCGAAGCCCGCCCCGATGTTGTCACAATTTTCGGCAAGACCTGGGATTTTCATGTTCGCGAAGCATTGCGGATCAGTCTGGATGAAAATCTTGATCTTATCAATGACTCGCTCGCTTATCTCAAAGAACACGTCGGTGAAGTTATCTATGATGCCGAACACTTTTTTGATGGTTATAAGGCGAATCCCGATTATGCATTGAAGACTCTGGATGCCGCACGCGAGGCAGGGGTCGATTGTATTGTCCTGTGCGATACCAACGGCGGGACGATGCCGTTCGAGGTCGCTGCCATTATCCAGGCAGTCAAGGGCAGGATCTCGACACCGCTCGGCATTCACACCCACAATGACGGGGAATGTGCCGTGGCCAACGCGCTGGTGGCCGTCGAAAACGGCATTGTTCATGTTCAGGGGACGATCAACGGGTTCGGTGAGCGTTGCGGCAATGCTGATCTTTGTTCCATCATCCCTGCGCTCAAACTGAAGATGAAGAAGGATTGTGTCACCGACAAACAATTGCACACCCTGCGTATCGTTTCCCGTTATGTCTATGAACTGGCCAATCTGGTTCCGAACAAACATCAACCCTACGTCGGCAATTCGGCTTTCGCCCATAAAGGCGGCGTGCACGTCTCGGCCATCCAGCGGCATCCTGAAACCTACGAGCATATTCGCCCCGAGTATGTCGGGAACGTGACTCGCGTGCTGGTATCCGATCTTTCCGGGCGCGCCAATATTCTTGCCAAGGCCGAAGAGTTTAATATCGACATTGACAGCAAGGATCCGCTGACCCTTGAATTGCTTGAAGAGATCAAGGAGATGGAGAATCGGGGCTATCAGTTTGAGGGTGCCGAGGCCTCGTTTGAATTGCTGATGCGCAAAGCGTTGGGGACGGTGCGTCAATATTTTACGGTCCTTGGTTTTCGCGTCATTGACAGCCAGCGCAGTGGCGATGCCAAACCCTTTTCCGAGGCGACGGTGCAGGTTAAGGTCGGCGGCAAGATTGAGCATACAGCTGCGGAGGGTCGCGGACCGGTCAATGCTCTCGATAATGCCTTGCGCAAGGCGCTGGAGGGTTTTTATCCGCAAATCAAAGAGATCAAGCTGTTTGATTACAAAGTCCGCGTTCTCCCGGCCGGAGAGGGCACTGCGTCGATGACTCGTGTGTTGATTGAATCCGGTGACAGCCTCACGCGGTGGGGGACTGTTGGTGTCAGTGATAACATTATCGACGCGTCATATCGAGCTTTGGTCGATGCCCTGCTCTACAAACTGGTCAAGGATCAAAACGATCAAAACGATTAAAACAACCTCTCGCGGCCCCCTGTTGCTGGCCGTTGTCGCTCTTATCCTTTATTCCTTAACTTTCGGCCGGGCAACACTTCGTGATTCACGTGTGTTCCCGGCCGTTCCAATCTCCGTCGATCATAAAATCTGGATCGCACATGGTGACGGTTTTCGCGAACGGATCGTTCGCCAATATAATGACGAAACCACCGCACAAGACGTCATGAAAATGGCGGGCATGGCTGTCGATCAGGGAGCGGGAGGAAATATCGCTGATTCAACCCGTTTACAGAACGGACAAACCTTGTCCGTCGTCATTAAAAACGGTGGAGTTGCCGGTTTTAAGGTTGAATGGATGCCTGCCGCTCAGCGCATGTCGCTGGGCATACCACTGCATCCGGATCGCATGAAAAAGGAAGATTGGGAACAATTGCCAGGGATTGGAGAAAAAATGGCCACACGGATCATCCTTGACCGCCATAAAAATGGCGATTTTGTTTCAATTGAGGGACTGAATCGTGTAAAAGGGGTCGGCAACGCACTGATCGCTCGCTGGAAAGAATATTTTCGATAACCGGTAAGTTTTTGTAACTATATGATATTAAACGGATATTTATAATTATGACTAAAAATATTATATTTTCAGGGTAAAGGCACGAGCGGTTGGCACGACAAGTGTAATCATCTCTGAACATACAGTGAGACGGAGAGACGGAGAGAGTTGTTTTAATTGTCAGTTATTCTGGAAAGGGGATTACGTTATGAAATGTCCCAGATGTAAAGGCAAGATGTATGCTGAAAAATTTTATGACTTTGTGCGTACCTACGATGCCTGGCGTTGCCCTTCGTGCGGTGAAGTGATCGATCAGACAATCCTTGTTAATCGTTCCCGGAGTCAGGGCCGTTTTCTGGTATAATCAGCCTCCAGAAAGCCCATACTGAGGATTATTTAAAAAGGCCGGACAGTGATGTCCGGCCTTTTTTGAATTTTTCGTCTAAAGTTTGATGGCGTCGCAAAAAGTCCGCCCTACTGCGTTACGCCGGTTTTTCAGGACCTCGACCTACCTGATGTAGGCCTTCGCCCCTGAAAAACCACCAGGCCTTGTAGGACAAAATTTTTGCTTAGCCATCCCATGAGTTTTTGCGAGTGCATCAAGTTTGATGCACTCGCAAAAAAGAATTGAATTGTGGCAATCAGGGTGCCGGACCAAATTTGAGTTTTTCTGAAGAGCCGAAGAAGTAGTCAAACATCTCGGCGGAAGACATACCGGTGGGCATGAGTACAAAGATAACCAAAGCATAAACCAGGGCAAGCGCGAAAATCCAGTTAATGATGTTGGTCAGGTGCAACCAGTCTGAATCGTTAATCCGATCCTGATCACCCTCGGCAACCTCGCTTTTTTCCGTAGGCACAGAAAGTTTTTCCATAATACGTCCCGAAAAACAAAACAGCAGGGCGGTAATGGAAAACTGCGGCAAAAGCTCGGGAGAAACGTGCCCCTGGCTCAACAGCAACCCATAAAGGCCCATTCCGCAGAATCCCAGAAGTGTCATTTGACGACTGATTCCCACCTTGGTCCAATCTCCGTTTGGTTGTTTTGACAGTGACTCATGCGTCGTAACGTCATCTTTAATCTAACTGTTTGCCGCTAAACTGTCAAGCCACGATCCACCGGGCAGGCGGCGGATAAATTACAGCCGGGTTTTGAGCAGGACTTTGCTGGCGGGACGCAATGTGACGACATTGTCAGCAAGTGCGGTTGCCAGATAGATACCCCCGACCACGGCCAGTCCAATTCCTGTTGTAATTGTTGGTGTGGACGCTGGATTGATGATAAACAGCAGTGTGCCAAGGGCACAGAGGATGATCGTTGCCGGCAGACCGTATGCCGGGACCCCTGTCCGTTGCAGATAAGAATGCGCGAGAATAGCGTAAATGATCCAGAGGATGCAAAAGACGATTGCAGCGGTTGGCGAGGGGGGGGACAGCAAGTTATATCTGGGGAGTGCCAGCAGGCTTATAATGGTCAGAAAGAAAATTGCTGCCGGAACTTGCAGGGCGGCGACCAGTGCCAGGTTGCCACTGCGCCCCCGGAACCCCTGAATCGTCAGGGTGGTGGCCGCACCGAGGCCGAGAAGAAGCAACCACGGCCAGAAAGGCGGTGCAACATTGAGTAACATCAGGCCGATGGCCAGGGTAACACTGCCGAAACCGAGCATGCTATGGCGGGTAAAGCCGGTATCTTCATGGTGGCCGGTTTTTTCATTTGCTGCTGGTGGTGGGAAATGTCCGCGCCGTGAAACATTGTTGCGATCGAGTAATTCGTCATATTTATTACAGGCGGTGTGACACCCGAAGCAAAGGGTAACGATACGCGATACATCGGACGGAGAGATATAACCGCAACCAACATCACAAATGTCTTCATCAACGCCGTAGAATGGACAGTGACTGGATTTTTTCGTCATCACGCACTCCGTTTTCAGTGAAGTTAATATCTGCTGTCAGCACCCTATTGAGCAAAGGCTGTTCCAGAATCGCTGACGTCATGCTGAAAATATTTTTGATGTAATATCGGTGAGTTATATTGCAGAGGTAAAAAGTTGCGGAAGGCGCGGGCAGAGCTCTTTTCGCGGATGCGCAAATCATTGGGCAATACGATTTGCGCATCCGCGAAAAGGGAATCAGGTGACCGATTCCTTGGTAATTCCGTATTTCTTCATTTTACGATAAATGGTCGCCATATTCATTCCGGCGAGTTTGGCGGCTTCTTCAACGTTCCCTTCAGTGTGACGTAACAGCCCGCAGAGGTAGTCAATCTCAAAACGTGCCAGTGACGAGGTGTAACCGGCACCACTGCTGATGGGTTCACCCTGTTCATGCGGTATTTCCATGATCTGATTCAAGGTGGAGAGGCTGATATGCGATTCCGTTTCAATCGTCAGACAGGCTTCAATGACATTCGCCAGTTGACGGATGTTCCCCGGCCAGTCATGCGTGGTCAGCACACGCAGCGCTTCGGGAGTAATGCCTTGAAAGGTTGTGGCGAATTTTTCGTTGCAGGTACGGATGAAATGGGTGACCAGTACCGGGATATCCTCGCGCCGTTCGCGTAGCGGCGGCAAGCGGAGTTTGATGACATTGATGCGATAGAAAAGGTCCTCGCGAAACGTCCCGCGACTGACGTCTTCACTCAGATCCGCATTGGTTGCGGTGATCAGACGCACATCGACGCGGGTCGGCCTGGTGTCGCCGATGCGCATAAACTCCTGTTCCTGCAGAAAACGCAGCAAGGTTTTCTGGACAGTCAGCGGCAGGTTGCCTACTTCGTCGAGAAACAGGGTGCCACCATCAGCTTCTTCGAGAAGCCCCTTGCGATTTTCCGTGGACCCGGTAAAAGCGCCCTTGCGTGAGCCGAACAGCTCACTTTCAAGAACCGATTCAGGGAGCGCGCCGCAATTGATGGCGACAAACCGCTTGTCGTGCCGCGTCGAATTATAATGAATCGCCTGGGCAATCAGTTCCTTGCCACTCCCCGATTCGCCGGTAATCAATACCGATGTGTCGCGAACGGCGATCTTTTCGACCTTGAGCAGCAGCTCGCGCAACGCTGTCGAATTGCCGATAATGCGATCAAATTTGAAACGACCGGTCAATTCCTGGTGCAGATGGTGGTTTTCAACCAGTAATTCGTTGGTTTTCAGCGCGTTTTTGACGCGGTAAAGCAGCTCGTCAGGCTCAAACGGTTTGGTCAGCATGTCATAGGCACCCTTGCGCAGCGCCTGAATCGACATGTCCACGGTGGCAAACGCGGTAATGATAATCACCGGGAGCAACGGTGCCTTGTCCTTGACGTGCTGCAGAACCTCAAGCCCGTCCATCCCCGGCATTTTGATGTCGGTCACGACGACATCCCAGTCGGCAGGGGAGAAGCGCCGCATGGCTGCGACCGGGTCAGTAAAAGCCGTAACCTCATAGCGTTGATCTTCGAGGATTGCGGTCATCATCCGGCACAACCCCTCCTCGTTGTCGATTAACAGAATGCGTTTTCCAGTCACAAAGATTCCTCCTGATTCAGCGGCAGCCTGATCCGAAACGTCGTCCCTTTTCCGGGAGTACTGCTGACTTCAATCGATCCGTGATGCATGTCGACAATTTGTTTGGTGATCGCCAGACCGAGCCCCGTCCCCTGTTCGCGCGTGGTGAAAAAGGGCTCGAAGATATTGTCCAGATGCTCCGCTGGAATCCCGCATCCGGTGTCGCTGACCTCAAGCAGCAGCGTCTGCTCTTCGCGACTGGTGCGGATCGTCAACAGACCGTGTCCTTCCATGGCGTTACCGGCGTTAAGAATAAGGTTGATCGTGATCTGGCGGAAGAGATCACCGTCGATCGCCAGGGGGGGGAGCGTTTCATCCAGATCGATCTTGAAATTAACCGAGTGCAACTCGGTATGATTGGCCGCGAAAGCTGCGATCTGGCGGAGGAGTTCGTTGACATCCTCCTCACGCAGTGTCGGTTTAGGCATGCGGGCATAACTGAGCAGATCCTGAACGATTTTTTTACAGCGCTTGCTTTCGCGTTTGATTTCGTGAACGTAGTTGTAGTAAGGGGAATCGGTCTCCAGTTTGTTTTCCAGATAAGCGGCATAGCCCAGAATCACTCCCAGCGGGTTGTTGATTTCGTGTGCCACGCCACTCGACAGGACGCCGAGGGAAGCCATCTTTTCCTGGTGTGCCAGTTTCATTTCGATTTCACGGTTGTTGTCGATCATACCGATCATGCGATTGAACGCCTGGGCCATTTCACCTAGTTCATCCCGGCGCGTTGCAGAGACACGGACGGCAAAGTTGCCTGACTTGACCTGGCGAATCGCCTCCATCATGCGCGCGACCGGTCGCGTCAGCAGCCGGGTGGCCCAGATAACCAGCGGCACAAGGAGGCAGGTCATGAGGACGGTCAGGATCAGCATGCTGATGAAACTGCGCCCCTTGATGCGGTTTGCGGCATCGTAGAACTCGTCTTCGTAGGAACCGACGGCCACGATCCAGTTCAGCGCTTCGACATAACGGTAGCGAGCAATTTTCATCCGCGGGCGGGGGTCAAAGTCGTTCTTCCACGGGTAGCGAATCCAGCCGTTTTTCTTTTCACACATCTCGCGAATGAAATAATTTCCTGATGAGTCACGCGCATCGATGAAATTCTGGCCTTCATTTTCCGGATGGATGGTAAAGGTGCCGTCGGTGGTCATGGCATAGATGTAACCGGTTTTGCCGACCTGCTTGCTCTTGATCTGCTCTTTCAGTTTGGCGAAGGCGCGTTCCTCAAAGGCAAGATCATCGTAGGTTTCATCGAGATAGCCGCTGACCGCGATGATCCAGTCCCAGGCCGGGAAATAACGGTAGGCGGCAATTTTCAGCCGTGGATGGTCAGCGGGTGACAGGTTACTGCTCCACGGATAAGTGATGAAATTGACTTTGTCCGGCCCCGCCTGCTTTGCGGTTTCAATCAACTCGCGAATAAAGAGACGACCATTCTCGTCGCGTGAATCGATGATGTTGTCCCCTTCACGAGCAATGTGCAGGTGCAGCAGGCCGCTGCTGTCGAGGACAAAGACGTAGCCGCTTTCACCGACGTTGATGCGGCGCAGCGTCTTGCGGGCATTTTGTTGTGCAATCTGTTGGCCCTTGTCCTCACCAAATTGCTGCTGGGCCGTCTCGACGATTTCAAAGGCGGCATCGGTGAGGGTTTTCAGGTCGCGCCTGAAATTGCGCCGTTTATCGGCGCGATAGACCTGGAATTGCTGGTGGTGAGCCTCCAGCAGATCGGCACTGAAGGCAGCCATGTGGTCGAGGTCTGCTTCACTGCGTTCGGTGATCCCCTGATAGGCCTGCCGGGCGGAGATGTAGCCGACCAGGCTGCCCGTGATCACGATTGGCAAAATGACCATCGGCAAGACGGCCAGGAGCAGTTTCCAGCGTAACTTGAGTCCGCCTATGCGGGTTTTTAATCTATTCGCCATCCGCTATCCTCGTCATCTTCATCCGTCGTTACGTCGAGCTGTGCCATTTTTAGCATTATTGCGAAACAAAAACCAGCGATGAATCGAGCAGGGGCATATCTTGACCTCCCCGGTGGAATACGGTAGTTTCAGCTGACACACACAGGAGCATGTTGTTCAATGTCACACTATACAGAAGAAAAACGGCGCAAGCGCCTGGCCGGCGAACAGGGCGCGGTGCTCAAACCGTGGGGAACCAGGGTGACGGTTGCACTGCTCTATCCGAACACTTATGCCCAGGCGATGTGTAACCTCGGTTTTTTGACCATCTATCATTTACTCAACAGTCGTGACGATATCTTGTGTGAACGCTTTTTCCTCCCCGATAAAGAGGAGCGGGTTGCGCTCGACCAAGGTGGTGCGCCGCTGGTTTCCCTCGAATCGGGGCGTGCGTTGCGCGATTTTGATCTGGTCGCCATCTCGATTTCGTTTGAAAATGATTATCTGCACCTGCCGACCCTCTTTGAGCTGGGACGGTTACCTCTTTTTGCGCTCGACCGCGATGCACACGCGCCGCTGGTGCTGTGCGGCGGGGTCTGCTCCTTCATCAATCCGGAACCTCTCGCCGAGATCATGGATTTGTTCGTTGTCGGTGAAGGGGAGCCGGTGCTGCCTGCGCTGCTCGATCTGCTGGTCGGCGCAACCGCCTCGCGCGCTGCACTGCTCAAGGCTTGCGCAACTATTCCCGGAGTCTACGTCCCGTCCCTTTACGCCGCGCGCTATCATGACGATGGCACCTTCGCCGGACACCGCGCCGCCGCGGGAGCTCCGGCGCGGATCGTCCGCCAATGGCTGCCTGACCTTGATCGCTCGGCAAGCCGTTCTTTTGTGCACAGTGCCGAAAGTGAATTCGGCGACATGTCGCTGGTTGAGATTTCGCGCGGTTGCAGCCGTGGCTGTCGCTTCTGCGCCGCAGGGTTTGTCTATCTCCCCCCGCGTGAACGCAGTCTTGCCGTGCTGGTCGATCAGGTGGCCGCTGGTCTGTGCCAACGCAATAAAATCGGATTGATCAGCCCGTCGGTCTCTGATCATGCCGACCTTGCTCCTTTGCAACAGGAAATCCTTGCTCGCGGCGGAGAATTTTCGATGTCGAGTCTGCGCATCGATTCGATTGATGCCGGGCATGTGGTGGCGTTGCTCGCGGCGGGGCATCGCAGTGTGGCCCTTGCCCCGGAGGCCGGCAGTCAGCGGCTGCGCAACCTGATCAACAAAAGCCTTGATGAGCCGCAGATCCTTGACGCCGTCAAGACTCTGGCCGCAGGGGGGATGCTGAATCTCAAACTCTACTTTCTGCTCGGGCTGCCGACGGAGACCGATGCGGATATCGACGCCCTGCTGGCGCTGACAGAAAAGATCCGCTCGATATGGCTGGAGGCCGGGCGGAGCCGGGGCCGACTCGGCAAGATCATCTTGTCGGTAAACCCGTTTATCCCTAAACCGTTCACCCCGTTACAATGGGCAGCGATGGAGGGGAAATCCTCACTGGAGCGTAAATTCAAGCGGTTGCGTACGGCGCTGGCAAAAGTACCGAACACTGAGATACATTTTGAATCCCTCAAAGCCGCTCGTTTGCAGGCGCTGCTGGCAAGAGCCGATCGGCGGGTCGGTCGCGCCTTGCCGCTTCTGGCAGCGGGCGCGAGTTTGAATGTGGCCTGTCGTGAAACAGGAATCAACCCCGATTTTTTCATTGAACGCCAGCGCGAGGACAAAGAAGTATTTCCGTGGGAAATTATTGACAACGGTACCCGGCGCAGCTACCTGCGGGCGGAATACCTGGAGTCATTGGCCGGACAGTTGACCGCCCCATGTCATCCAGCCTGTCGGCGTTGTGGCTTGTGTGGTGGCGGTGCGTGATGCTCCGCGTCATCTCTGGGTTTTGCCCGGAAAGTTCAGTGATACGGCGGATTGACATTAGTTGCGATACATAATGCTAGCTAATGAGACGCTTCGCGGCGTTGTTTTTTTACTCTATGTCACTGATTTTAAAAAGGATATTTAAGAAGTAGTGTTATTGTAAAAGGTCCCCCGCAGCCGCAGGGCTGCTACGCGCATGATTATTGCAAGTTCAGGCAGGATTCGATGATCCTTATCACTGTTGCGAGGTCCGCGTGAAAAAGCCTTTAATCGCTGTGTGTTATCGTGAGCAGAAACTGGTCAAGCTGGCTAATATCCTCCAGCAAATGGGGTATCGGGCGGAGTGCTGTCCAGACCCTGTCGGTTTGTCGATGCTGACCGGCAAGCGCACCCCCGATCTGCTGATTTTTGATCAGGAATCGTATGCCGCACTTGCCGACAAGTTGAACCAGCGGGGGGTGCAGATGCCGGTGATCATCGCCGGGACCCCGGACGCCACTCCTGCGGGGTATGACCCGCACGATTATCTGTCGCAGCCGGACGATGTCGACTCAATCCATAATCTGCTCACCCGCCATCTGGCCAGCTTTACCCGCCAGCACCTGCGGATCGCTGTGCGCCTGCCGGGAATCTATTCCCTCGACGGTCACGACGAGCTGTGCGATATCCACAGCCTGGGTACCGGCGGCGTCTTTCTGCAAACCCAGAGCCTGCGCCTCGGCAAGGACCATAAGCTGCAACTGGTGATTCCGCTGTTGGGGATGAAACGCGAACTGGAAATCACCGGCCAGGTGATTTATCAGGTCTTGCCGAGTGCGGAGAATAATTACAACCAGGGCATCGGCATTCAGTTTACCGACGCCTGTCCCGACGACCTCAAGATGCTCCGCGATTACATCCTTTTTGCCCTGCTCAACGGTCATCACGGGATCGCCGAGGCGCACTCTTTTGATGAGCAGTTGATGCCGAAAATGCCGACGATGGGCATGGCGCTGCGTTGCAGTTGAAGATCCAACTTGTGATGCTTTCGCAAAAACTCATGGGATGGCTAAACAAAAATTTCGTCCGACAAGGCCTGGTGGTTTTTCAGGGGCGAAGACCTACATCAGGCAGGTCGAGGTCCTGAAAAAGCAGCGTAACGCAGCAGGGCGGATTTTTTGCGACGCCATCAACGTATTGCTGCCATTTTTACGCGACAAGGCCCCTGGTATTCCGGGGGCCTTGTCGCGTTTGGGGTGAGGCGTGCGCTGCAAGCAGCAGTTTAGGCTGGACTAAAGAGGGGGTGAACTGCTATTAATATCGTGGTTTTGGCGGGATATCGCGGTTTCTTATCCCGTTCGTCATTCATTTTATCAGCGGAACCGCACAGGATGGGAGGTCATCGATAATGAGCGAAAAGGTGCATTTTACGGAACTGGGTCTGGCCAACACCAAACAGATGTTTGCCCAGGCGTTTGCCGGCGGTTATGCGATTCCGGCCTATAACTTCAACAATCTCGAACAATTGCAGGCGATCATCACCGCCTGTGCCGAAACCGGCTCGCCGGTCATCATTCAGGTCAGCAAGGGGGCGCGGGAATATGCCAACGCCACCATGCTGCGCTACATGGCGCTGGGGGCGGTGAAGATGGCGCGGGAGCTGGGCTCCAACATCCCGGTCTGCCTGCATCTTGATCACGGCGATTCGTTCGAAATCTGCAAGTCGTGCGTTGATAACGGCTTTTCCTCGGTGATGATCGATGGTTCGCATCTCCCCTACGACGAAAACGTGGCCCTGACCAGAAAAGTCGTCGCATATGCGCATCAGTTTGACGTCACCGTTGAAGGGGAACTCGGCGTGCTCGCCGGGATTGAAGATGACGTCCAAGCCGCGACCTCGACCTATACCAAGCCGGAAGAGGTTGAGGACTTCGTCAAAAAAACCGGCGTCGATTCGCTGGCAATCTCCATCGGCACCAGTCACGGTGCCTACAAGTTCAAGCTCAAACCGGGGGAGTCGGTGCCGCCGCTGCGTTTCGATATCCTCGAAGAAGTCGAAAAACGCATCCCCGGCTTCCCGATTGTGCTCCACGGGGCTTCGAGTGTGGTGCAAGACTACGTCACACTGATCAACCAGTACGGCGGCAAGATGGACGGCGCGGTCGGTGTGCCCGAAGAGCAGTTGCGCAAGGCGGCCAAGAGCGCCGTCTGCAAGATCAATATCGATTCCGACGGCCGCCTGGTAGTCACCGCCAAAGTCCGCGAATATCTCGCCAACCATCCCGGCGAATTTGACCCGCGCAAATACCTCGGCGCCGCCCGCAAGGAACTGACCGAGCTGCTCAAGCACAAGAATGAAACGGTTCTCGGGAGTGCCGGTAAAGCCTGATTGATGGCTTAGCCATTCGCTGGGTTTTGCGAGTGCTCAGCACCCCCCTCTAGCCCCCTTGACAGGGGGGGGCGTTTGCAGCATCCCCCCCCTCCTGACCTCCCCCCGCTGGGGGGAGGAAATTGTTTCAGCGGAAGATCAGTGCTTCTCAGGAAGAATGCTGTGATTTTTTCAGATAAAGTAGTATTTTTTTATGAAAAAATGATCGAGACAAAACTATGCAATCGACTGAAAACAAAATACTTTCTCGTGCTGTCTTCCGTGATGATGTCTTTGGCAGCGATAGCGTCAAGATCAATGTTGAGCAGATTTTTAAAAGCTTGTCCCCTGTAGGGTCGAATCAGCCAAACTGACTGAAATGATAAAATAAAGTGTAATTATCAAGCGGTTGGGCCACTATCGGTCCAGCCTTTTTTTTTCAAAACGGGGGCGGCTTACATGCGTGGCAGGTACAGCTTGCCGAACAACATCTCCACGGTCAGCACCAGAGCGGGAACGGCTTTGAAGCTGCTACTGCGTTCACACAGGACCTGCGCCTTGATCTCTCCAAAAATCCATCCTTGATGCAGGTTGTGACGATAACGGATGTCGGCGAAATAGGCATCATCTTGCAGGTGTGGCGCAGTCGTTAACGTTGTGCCGATATCGGTCGCGACAACATCATTGGGGGTCAGAATGTAGGAGCAGAAAATCGACTGATTCAACTGCACATTTTTTTTGAATCCCTGCTGCCAGAGGGCACCGGTAGTAAAACGCAGCAGCGTGCGGGTTGAGAGCGCCGCATCAAAATCGATGGTGGCGCGATTTTCCCAGCCGCGTGAATCGTACCAGGCTGGTACCAGCGTGGCGCGCAACAGCCATGACTCACCCAGCGGCTGAAGCCGACGGATGCGCAACTTGAGGTGCGGATCGATTGGTGTACGGAGCCGGAGCCCGGGTTGCAGACGCACATCCCAGCGGCGTTTCTCCTGCACAACAATCTGCAAGGCGACAACCGGTTCAGTGGTGTCGAGCTGGTTGGAAAAACGTTCGCCGCTGCTGATCTTTTCGTCGTCCGGGGGAAGATCATCACTGGCAATAATCAGATGCAATTTTTTGTTGAGGTTGGTCAGGTCGGCACGCAGGTGAAACGTCTCCCCAAACAGGCGCTCGCCACCCTTGCTGTAAATCGCGGAGCCGTTAATGCGGGCGTAGGTGCCGCTGGTCTCGGTGAAGATGCGGTTGTCACCAAAAAAAAAGTCGATATTATCCGCCACATTTTCGATCGACCGCGAGAGATACCCGTGGGTCAGATCAAGGTAATACATCCATGGCAGACGGGGGGTGGCTTCCGGCAGGAGCGTTGTCGTCGGTACGGCCACCGCTGCGGCAGCCCCCGGCACGTTATCCTCCCCGAAGGAGGGCGTGGTCAGGAACAACGTGGTAAGCAACAATAGTCCGAGTCGTGACAGGTTGTGGCCGCTGCTGGCAGCTGGCTGGATCCGGTTTCCCATCAGTCACCTGCAAATGAATTGCTGCAACGGACCAGGCGGAGAATGCTGATCAGGATAAAAGGGCTTTGTTTCCTCAACAATACCCGGTTCTGATCAGCTTGTCATCTTTCCCCCGGCCAGGGGAGCAAAGAGCATCGCTCGGTGTGCCGACGATCAACCAGTTCTTGCTACCTGGGTCACTGGTGCCCCAGCCAGGCGATTGCATCTTTGACCGAGTGCTGGTCAAACTTTATGCGGAAGGTGACGAACGGCCCTTGCGCCGTGTATCCCGTTTTGGAGAAGTCCGGGTCTTCAAAACCACGCACGTTGTAGCCAGCGCTGATCCAGGTGTTGGTCATCACACTGAAACCGATCGAGGCTCCCAGACCGTATTCGATTTGACCGCTGTTCCAGCCGTGCAGTTTTGAACCGTGGAGACCGATGTCCCAGCGTTTGGTGAGGTCAAAACGCCCTTCCACGCCGATCAGATCGGTGAACCCGTGATAATCCCTGAAATCGATGGTCTCCTCAACATATTTGACGCCGTAGCGCAGCGCCAGCTGGGTGCGCCGGTTAGGTTTGACGTTGAGATGCAGGTTGTTGATTGCGCGCCGATTGGTCAGGGTGAAATTGCCGTCGTTCTGTCGCTCGGCCACCAGATCGAGTCGATCGAGAATAATCCAGCGGCTGAAGGTCGGACGCCAGGCGAGACCGAAGCGGGTTTCAAGCGCTGCATTCGTTGCACCGGTCGTGCTGTCCGTGTGGTGATAGCGGAAGCGATTGGAGAGGGCGATGCCGCTGCGCGGTTCCACCACCAGCCCGCTGGATATCGACCACTTGTCGTCAACGTCCGAGGTACGCCATTCGCTGCGGCCAGTCCAGGAGAAATGTTCCAGCTGGTATGCCAGGCCAAACGTCAGCGCGGTAAAATCAGTGCCAGTTCCGGACGCCGGGGGGGCGTTGATATTCACCGATTGACTGCCGGGATCACGGATGGTTTTGCTGTGATCGACCGATCCATCGAGCCTCCAGCGTTCAGTCAGTTGCAGCCGCTGCGCCAGCCCCAGCGTACTGAAGACCCGGCGGCCATTTTCGTTGTTTTCCTGATTGACGCCACTTTTGATTTCGCCATTGGTCCACGGTCTGGCGCTCAACCCCAGATGCGTTCCCTGCGTCTGTTCGTCGGCCCCCCGGGTGAATTCCTGGGTGGCGTTCAGATCGACATCCTTGGTCAGATGATAATCCGCCCCCAGGGTTGTCCGCGTCGGATAGTCGGCACTCGCGTCATTGCCGCCCAGCGACTGGTCGTGGTTAACGCGCAGATTCAAATCGTTCCCCAGCGTCGTAAGGCCCGCGCCAAATGTTCCCTGGAGGGAGCGGTTGGCGGTGCCGTCGGCGAACTCGTCGCGTGCTTCGCGCAGCCCGGTACTCAGCGTGTAATTGTCCTGATGATAGCGCGTCTCCGCTTCAATCACCTGACGGGTCGCGGCTGTGGCGTGGTTCTCCTGGTGGAATGCTTGCCCGCTGAGGTCAAAGTTATCCGTCACCTTCACCACCACATCACCCCCCAGCTTGCGCATGCCGTCCTCGCTGCCATTTTGCTGGCCGAGTCCGAAGCCGGTCTCCTGATCGCGCAGGTAGAGGGTTGATTGAAGTGCGGCAGATTCCTGTTGCAGTTCAATCAGATGCGCCGAGCCACTTTCCTTCGTACCGGCAACGCTGGTGTCCGTCCGCGCGCTTTCCGCCTTGAGACGCATGGTGTCGGTGAGCTGCACCGCAACATCGGTGCCGATCAGTTCCCCGTCACCGAGGCCCTGTTTCTCGCGGATATAGCTGGCGCCAACCTCGATCCGCTTATCCAGCAGCTTGACTGCCCCGCGCCCTCCGTAGTTGAGATATTCCTGGCCGTTGCCGCGCGCTTCATATGCAACGACAATAAAGATCGGATTTAAATCGCTGTCTTTACTCAGGATCGGCTCCTTAAAGAACAGCGTGCCGTCATCGTAGTCAATTTCATAGTCGCTATGGCGGTGCAGTTCGCGTTTGCTGAGAACCTGTTCACTGCGGAAGCGGTCGCGAACTTCAATCGATATTTTTTCCGAGTTTACCACCAGATCGGTGCGTGATACGCGATAGAGGCCCGAGGTGCCGTCGCCGCGTATTTCATCGCGGACAAAGACTTGGCCGGTGTCGCTGGCGAAGACGTTCAGCTGGGCATTGTCGGTGTTCCACTCGGCTTTCAGTCCAGTTAACGAACGGCTATAGCGTGACAGTTCCGTGGTCGTCAGTCCGGTGCTGTAATCACCGAAGAGCGCGTAGAACTGATTACGTTCAATCTTCAGATAAAGTTTTTCACTGCTGGCGGCTTCGTACCCCTGGGTGGTGGCGTCGCCGTAGAGAGTGTAGTAACTGTCGGGATCAATGGTCTGTTCAAGTTCCCGGTCTTTGCGATCCGGTTTTTCGCTGTCGTAAGCCATTGTCAACAACCATGAACCTTTGATGCTGCCCTTGGCGAAGAAGGCAAGACGGTTGTTTTCATAAAGCTTGTCATCAATTCCGGCTGCCGCAGCTGATTCGATGTGGTCATTGACCAGATTGTAGCCGACAGTGCCTTCCGCGAGGCCGACCAGAATCCAGTCGCGCATGGCGGGTTGCAGCCAGGCAGTGACCGGCTCGTTATTTTCTATGAAGGGAAAGGCAATCTCAACCGTTCCTGACTGGCTGGTCGGCACCAGCGTAATGCGCGTAATACCGTTTTCTTCCACCTGAAAACGAAATTTTTCCCCCGTGCTGAGGAGGGAGCGATCCTCGGCGTGAATTTCTGCGGCATGATAAGGCGGATTGACGCGGAACTCACCGACGTTACCGGTGCGCGCCGGGTGTCCTTCGCGGTCGAGCAGTTTAACGGCGAGGACCGGGGGCGTTTTTCCGTCGGCAATCAGGGCCGATTCTTGTGGCAACAAGACCGCTTTCACTGGAGGCAAAGAGTGGTGAATGATGCGTTCTTCGCTGTACACAATGGCGCCGGATGAATCGCTGACTTCGATGCGCAGACGGTTGTCCCCGTCAATAATGTCAACGCCGTTCCAGCGACTGACGGCAACGGTTTTGGCAAGGTTGCGTCTGGTGCCATCAAAGTTGAGCGGATCGACCGGCTTGCCGTTGAGGATAAATGTAACCCGCTGCTGCGGATCGTGCTTGACGGCCGCTTTGATCGAAGGAATTGCCGGGTAGAACGTGCTCTGTGGCCAGAGCCATTCGATCCCCGCTGTCGCGGTGGCCAGCCACTCCGAGTCATAAGCAGGCATTTTAGTGGATTGATCGGTCGTCTTTTGCGGCGGCAGTTCCACATCTTCGCCCGGTCGCATCCCGCGCGTTGCCACCGTTTCCGGAGCACTTTTCTCCTTGATCAGTTCAACACTGGTGTTGATGTTGATGCGATACCCTTCAATCCTGATTTCGACCCGCCGGTTCCTGGCGCGCCCGGCAGCTGTGGCGTTATTGGCAATCTGCATGGTGTCGCCCATGCCGACTGACACGATCTGCGTCGGAGTGAGACGCAGTTGTTCGCTCAGGTAGCGTGCTACATTGTTGGCCCGGGCGTCGGACAGCGCAAAATTGTCCGGGAAAATATGCCTGCTGCGTGGGGCAATAGCCAGATTGTCGGTATGGCCGATGGCATAGAGTTTCTCGATCTGATAGCCCCGCAGTCGTTCGACCAGATTATCGAGTTCCGCCCGATCCGCCGCACTCAGTTCAGCGACAAAGATCGGGAACTGCGGGCGCACCACAAAAGTCGGCAGCGCTTCGCGATTTTGGGTGCGGTTGATCAGCAACAGGTTATCAACCATCGGCGTGCGCTGGTTTTCCTGCTCCGGGGTGTTGAAGGTCAGCAGCGCCCGGGTGGTCAGATCATTTTCAGCGGTATCCAGCAGTCTGGCACGTAACGTCAGTGTCTCACTCCACCCGGCGGCACGATCACCAAGGCGATACGTCAACGAAGAGCCAACAATCGCCGGATCGTCGATTGGCGCCGTTCCCAGGTGGCTGCTCCCCGGAACATATGCCAGCCCTGCGGGGAGAAGCGCGGTCAAGCGCAGATTGGTGAGGGGAACGCTGGCGATGGCCAGTGGCAGTTCAAAAGTGACAAAATCCTCTTCAAGAATACTGCTCAGTGCGATCGTCGCTTCACCGCGAATGCGCGGCTTCAGCCCAACGTGGAAGTTGGCGCGCCACAGGGTCCCCCCTTGCAGGTCGATAAATTGCGAATAGGCGCGCCCCGCAAAACGGCTGTTTTCGTCACAGGCCAGGACCTCGTAGGTCGGGGGCAGGGAATCGAGATCAAGTTGCACCACATGAACCCCCGGCTCAATCCCTTCAAAATGATATTTCCCTTCGTCGTCAGTCAGAACGTAGGAGCCGTCTTCCAGATAGATGCGCACTCCTGCCAGACCTTCAAGGGCGGTTTCATCGTCGCTACAGGCACCGGATAGCACTCTGCCAACCAGGAACGATTTGGAGCGGAGCAGATCCTCGCGCACCGTGACTGCGGCGGTCGCTGCATTGGACGTGACACCCTTGTCCCCTGTGGCACTGACCTGATTGACAGCTGCGCCAGGTTTGACATTGACCCCCACTGCGGCAACGTAACGCAGGGTCACCTTGGTCGCGGCGGCCAGCGTGCCGATATTCCAGCTCAGGGTGCGGCCATCGGTGGCGATCGTCGGGTCCGTTGCCGCTGTCCCGTCAATTATTGTTGACCCCTGCTGATAACGGAACCCGACCGGCAGCCGGTCGGTGATGACCATACCGGTCGCGGCAATCAGTGGGTCCTTGTTTTCCACTTCAACGCGATAGGGGATGAAATCACCGCTTGCCACCGTCGATTTTCCCGCACTTTTTTGCAGCCACAGCCCTACGCTGACCGGATCGGCCGGAATATCGATATGCAACGCCGGCCCCGGATTAACAACAAACACTTCTCCACGTGATCCGGGAGTGACGGCAAAAGGCGCGCCGGGCAAAGATTGAAGCTGTGCGGTAGCGGTTGTTGACGGGACTGCGTAGCCGGCCGGTGGGGTAACAATAAAACGGTATGATCCCGGCGTTAAAAAAGGATAACGGTAACCGCCCGGCGGGAAGGTGTATGCCCTGCCACTGGAATCGGTGGTGCCACTGCCGGTAATCAGGGTTGAGGGATAACTGCTGATGCCATCGTCGCCGAAGATCGTTGCCGGCAGGCCGGTGCCGGTGTCAATGATCGTGATCGTCGCGCCATTCACCGGCAGACCGGTGTTACTGTCAAAGACAATCCCGTAGGGATCGACCAGCGCCGCTGTCGCCGAGGTGTCGCTGACATCGTTTTCGTCGCGGTAGGTCACGGTCAGCGAATCTCCGCTGACGGTTGACAAACTCCCGTTATTGGGAACACTGCTGGTGATATCGGTGGTTGCCAGCCAGGCAACAAAGACACCGGTGTCCGGTCCGGTTTCGTAGAGGCGCAAGACCTCCTGATCCCCGGTAAGCTGCGTGGTCAGGGTGACTACCACCGTATCGATCAGGGTGGTATCAATATTCTGGTCGAGATCGGTCAGGCGGATAAAGATCGGTTCGCCCAGATGAAAGACGTTCGCTGTGGTCAGCGGGGTTGGGGTCAGAATCGAGATCGGTGTTGCCGAGCCAAACGGGGTCGGTGCCGGCAGCGGAGTGAACGGCCCGGCAAGATCCCCCGAGCTGCTCAAATCCGTACCGTTGATCTGTACCCGTTCTGTAGCGTCCGTCGGATTTGCAACATACTGCAAAAACTCGATGGTTGATGGTGTCGGTGTTGGCAATGTGGTGACACTGGCCTGATTTGAATTAATTGTAATGCTGCCGTTAAAGGTTGCGGTTGCAACGTTGCTGATATGCGTTCCAGTCGGGGTGGCGGCCCATAATGCAACAGGGAGGAGACAGAAGAACAGCCCGAGTTGCAGGGTACGGCGCCACAAAAAAGAATCTCTGGTAACAGACAGAACCACACGCGTTAACAGGGTGAAAAATAACCCGACGACGCCGGACAACAGACCACCCGTCCCCCCGGCAAAGGTGCCGGGGAGCTGGGTAAAGCGTCTGATTGTGCGGGTCGTCAGGTTCATGGGGACATTCAGTGTTAAAGGTTAAAGATCAAGGAATTTTTACCTTGAAGGTGACGCTTGCGTTGGCACCCCCGGCAATGTCAGCGACAGTGATCTTGATCGCGGTGACATCCGTGTCAACTCCATTGGCGTCGGCGCCAGGGGTCTCAGTCCAGGTTGGTGCAGATGGATTGAAGGGCGTCTGATTACTGTAGGCGTAAACTGTGCCGCCTGTGGGCCCAGAACTGACGTAGAAGCTGGTGCCAGAGGGGATCTGATCGACAAGGACTATGCCGGTTGCCGTCTCTGTCCCGGAGTTGGCGATATTGACGGTATAAGTCATGACCGCACCCGGGATGGCATAAGTGTCGGAAGGTAATAAGTTGCCGGTATCGAACACTGCAACGGATTTGGAGACAGTGAGGCTCGCCGTGCTGACGACAAAAGCGGTACGGACACTGTGCTGGGCATCCGGCACTCCGGCACCGCCCGTGTCATCGCTGCCATCACCATCGACGAAGACGGTCTCTGCGGCGCCATCAATGGTGTTGCCGTTTGCGTCGTTGGTCAATGCGTCACCCAGAGTGTCTGCACCGTTGTTTAAGCGAGCGGTTGCACGCAAAGCATAAACCGCGAGATCGTTCTGGACGACAGTGTTTGCTACGGTAATGACCATGTAAACCGTCTGTGGTGTATCCGGGGCGACGGCATTCAGGTGGGTAACCTGCGTGTCATCTCCTGAATTGAATCCCACATTCGCTGTTTCAAGATAAAAGCTGATGGTGGCTGCATCGATAGTGTCTGACAGCAAACCGCCAAATGGATTGGGGACACCATCCAGGTCGATGAGGGTCAGGTCGATATCCTGCGTGTCGTTGCCGGTATTGGTGATGGTGAAGGTCGCGGCTGCGGTCCCTCCGGGGGTGATGGTCACTGCCGGTCCGACGGTTGAAACCGTCAGGTCAACCTTGCGGTCCACCGTAAAGAGGGTGGCAGCATCACCGGTTGCAACCCCTCCGATGTATTCTACGGAGGAGGCCTGGGGCTGATCGACCCCGCCGACCTTGTAATCCAGTGTTGCCTGGTTACTGACGGTGGTTCCCGCAGCGGTTCCGGCCGCCAGGGCCGAACCGGTCACAAAGAGCAGTCCGATCACTGCTAATGTGAGATAGATAAACATTTTTTTCATGATGCTTCTCCTTGCTTGTGAGTGAGAATGATGTTCTCGTCTGTTCGTTAACATAGATTCTGTTTCCTTTTCTGATTACTGGAGGCGCGCCCAGAAGCCGACTTCTCCTGACGCACCGGGTTTGAGTCCGTTTTTAACGATCCACCGAATGTGGGTGTATTCTTCGAGGCGGGCCGGGCGGTCTTTGCCGTCCTCGTCCTTTATGGTTACTTCTCCGTCGGGGGCGAAGGTGTTGCCGCCATCCGCCGAAAAAAGGATGTCTGTTCCGTCGCCGAAAGCACTGTCACCGATGTAGCTGGTGTGCTCGGGGATCGGGTTGTTGATGACGATATCGTCCGCCGGCGCTGCGCCGACGTTGCGATAGGTGTTGGTGTACACCACCGATTCGCCCGGCACGACCTTGGCGGCGGGTTCGATCACGGCGACCGTTTCGCCCTTTTCGTTGGTGGTGACCACCACCTTTTCGACCCGCGAGAGCAGCTCGATAGAATCTGCCGCCCACAGCAAGACCGGGCTGAGCAAGATGAAACAGAGGGTGAGGGTTTGAACCATTCTGGCGATCAACATAGCGTTTCCTTTCTGTCCTGCTGATTAGTTAATCGTGACGGCAAAGGTAATCGTTTTGGTTCCGGCGGGCATGTCGCCCAGACGCACGGTGAGCAGATTCACCGGCGTGCCGGTGGCTTCACCCGCGTCATCCGCGGCGCTATCCGACAGCGCTGTCCCCTCAAGGGTCAACGTGCCGGGTTGGTAGGTGGTGTTGTCCGGAATCGGATCGGTGATGGTCAGGCCGGTGGCTGTTCCGGTGCCGGTCGCGGTGACGACCAGTGAATAGGTGACCGTTGCGCCGGGCATCGGGACGGTTCCGCCGAAGGGGTCGGCCACCACCAAAGTTTTGTCGATTGCAACGCTGACCGCACTGACAACGTAGTCGACCGATATGATGACCGGAAAGGCGTTGCCGAGGATCGCATCGATGGCGCCACCGTCACCACCATCGACAATGACCGTCCCCGCCGCACCGCTGCCGGTGGCACTGGCAACGGCAAGAGTTGTCGTGCCGATATCACCGTCCACCAGCAAGGTGGTGCCATCGCTGCGCAGGGTCGGAATATTGTTGACGATAAAGAGCGTCGCTGTGGCATCGGGGGCCAACGTGAGCGCATCAACCACGGGATCCGTTACGGCATCGTCGTAGCTGCCGTTGCCGTTGCCATCCTGATAAATATTGACCAGGGTCGGGTCAAACTGTTCGGTGGCGAGGGCGTTGTTCACGCTGAGGTTAAAGGTTTCTGTACCATTACCGGTGTTGGTCAGTAAAAAGGTCAGATACCGATCCGTGGCGCCCGGTGATACGGAAAGGCTGCCACCATCTTGTGACACAACGGTGAGGTCGATCAGTTCGGCAACCGTCACCGTCACCTCGTTACTTTCCCTGGTGAGCGTTGATGCACCGAGCTGATAACTGACTGTCGCCTTGCTTTTGATCTCTGTGCCGGCCACCGTGCCAAGGGCCAAACTGATGGACGGGCACAGGAGTAACGCCAGAACAAGAGTGCCCAAGATGAGTGGGCCTGATCTTCTTAGTCGTTTATTGCCCATGGTTTTTTCCTTTTGGCTGCTTATATGTTCGATCAATAACCGTTACTGAATAAGAACTTTGAACATAACTTTAAAGTTTGGTGAACCGCTGCCGCTGTCGGCATTCATCGTCCCGGCGGGGGTAATGCGGATGCTTTTGACCGCCGGGTCGGTTCCGCTGGCATCGACCGTTGGCGTATAGGTGCAGTCGGTCCCATTACAAAAATCGATATGGTCGGTCGCATCACCCAGGCTGTTATAGGTCACGGTCAGGTTGCTGGTCGGTGTGCCATCAACAAAAGTGACAGGCGGGTCGGTGACCACCAGTGCGGTGTTTGCCGGAATCGGATCGTTGATGATCAGACTGGCCGCGTCGGGGGAGCCGTTACCGGAATTGAAGATCTGAATTTCGTAACGCATGATTGCCCCAGGGATAGAAAACGGATTGGTTGTACCGTTGACGGGGTCTGATTCCGCATATACTGCCTTGAGAACCGTCAAACTCGGCTTGGGTACATGCACTGGAGCGACATCGACACTGGCGGTGTTGTTGGTCGTGTCGTTGTCATTCTGGTCATGAGCGGTGATACTCGCCAGGTTGGTGATGGTGGTGCCACCAGTGCCGTTCAGTGTCGCTGCGGTCAGCACCAGTGATGTGTTGCTCATCGGCCCAAGTGATGGAATCGACCAGATGCCGGTGGTGGTGTTGTAGTTTGCCGCCGGAGTGGCAGAGATAAAGCTGAAACCATTGTTTCCTGCAACCAGGGGGTTGAGCAGGTCGCTGACCTCGATGCCGGTGGCGGTTACCGAGGCGTGCAGATTGTAAAGGGTCAGGGTGAAGTTGACGTTGGCCCCTTCATCGGGAGTGGCGTTATTGACACTTTTGGTCAGGCGCAGATCGATGGTTAACAGACGCGGACTGATCGCAACCGTTTTGCTGTCGTTGGTCGTGTTGACATCGGTCTGGTCGGCGCTGACCTTGCTGGCAGTGTTGGTGATATTCATCCCTTCGCTGCCGGGGACGACGGTGGCGGTCAGGGTCAGGGTTGCGGTGGCATTTTTTGCCAGGGTACCGATGACCCAGTCGCCGGTGGTGCTGTTGTAAGTACCCTGGCTCGGAGTGCTCACCACGCCGGAAAAAACCGGGGAAGGGGTCGCCGAACTGTCGGGCTGTGTCGGCAGAAGATCACGCACGATCAGGTTGGTGGCGGTATCGGGGCCGTAGTTGCCGGCGGTGATGGTAAAGGTTACTGTTTCTCCACTATAGGGAGTCAGGGTGTCGGCAATTTTGTCGATATAAATATCGGCTTGTTGTACCGCAATGCTGGCCGATGCGCGGTCATTGGCGGTGTTCGGATCAAGGAATCCCACCGGTGAAAACACCGCTTCATTGGTGATGACGGTTCCGGCCGTGCCGCTGTCGACGGTGGCGGTCAGGGTCAGGGTCGCGGTCTCCTTCACCTCCGGCGGGCCGACACTGTAGGTCAGATCGATGCCGTCCCAGAGGCCGGTGACTGCGTTGTACTGCCCTGCACTGACGCTATGGCTGCTGTAGCTCAGGCCGGTCGGCAGCAGGTCGGTCAGGGAGAGGCCGGTGACATTGTTGCTGCCGTTGTTAGTGAGGGTGACAGTAAAGGTGACACTGTCGCCGACATTGGGGGTGGGGTTGTCGACATTTTTAGCCACGGAAATGTCGGACGCGCCGACATAAAGAAGCTGGGTGGCACTATTGTTGCCACCGTTGGGGTCGGCCTGGTCAGCGACCGTGATCGTCGCCTGGTTGGTCCGGGTAGAACCGACGGGAGCAGTTATGGCTGAAGTCAGTACCAACGTGGCAACGGCATCGACAGCGAGCGCGGAAACCGTCCATTCACATTTGTTGGTGACAAAGGTTCCGACTGACGGTGTTCCTGAGGCGCAGGAGAAGCCGTCCGGAACGGTGTCTTTAACTTTAATGTTGGTCGCAGGGTTTGGCCCGTAATTGGTCAGGGTGAGCAGGAACTGGGTGGTCGAAGGACTCGCCGGATAGTTGGTGTAGCCGGTGTTCATCGTCTTGGTGATGCCCAGATCCGTGCCACTGACGCTGACCACCGTAGAAGAAACGTCGTTGGTAGCGTTGCTATCTTCGGGGGTGCTGGCATTGAGCGCGGCGGTGTTAAAGAAAGTTTTGGGATCCTGTTGAGAGAGATTGACCTTGGCGGTAATGGTCAGTGTGGCGGTGCCTGCGACGGGCAGGGAAATGCCACTCCACAGATGGGTTACTTGATCATCGTAGCTCCCCTGATCTGCACTGGACGAAACAAAAGTAACCTGACCGGGCAATAAATCGTAAATGCTGATGTCAGATGCTGCGGTGGTGCCGACGTTGGTGACGATGATGGTAAAAGTGACATTTGTGTTATCACTGGGGGTGGGGTTGTCAACTGTTTTGACAATGCTCAAATCAGCGGCTTTAACCGCGACGGCGGCAGCGGCACTGTGGTTTCCGGTGTTGATGTCAACTTCGTTGTAGGCGCTGATGGTTGCCGTATTGGTCAGGGTAAGTCCGGCGGTGCCGCTGTCGACTGTGGCGGTTAAATCAAGGGTCTGGCTTTCACCGGGTGCGAGGCTAAGCCCGCTCCATATACCGCTGTTGTAGGTCCCTTCACTGGGCGTGGCTGACACATAGGTTAAACCGGTGGAGAGAAGATCGCTGACCTCGACCCCGGTGGCCTCGGTAGATGACGTTAAATTGTTGCTGACGGTAATGGTAAAAACGACGCTGTCGCCGACATTCGGGGTCGCCGGGCTGGGTGAAGTCACGACCTTGGTTACTGACAGATCGATGCCGCCGACCACCAGCGTAACACTGGCAACGTCATCGCCAGGATGCGGATCTTTTTGATCGACCGCCGTTATCGCAGCCGTGTTGGTTACGGTGGTGCCGCTGCTCGCTGCGGCCAGCTTTGCGTCAAATTCCAGTGTGGCAACATTGCCGGGACCGGGATAGGCGACGGTGCCGACGTTCCAGACAAAGGTGCCATCGCCGTAGCTGGTTGTGCCCTGGGTGACACTGATATTGCTCAATGAAGCCCAGGTGGCGGTGGGCAGAATATCGGTGACTACCACGTTGGTGGCCGGATAGGTGCCGTTGTTGGTGACGGTGATAACGAAATGGACCGTGCTGCCAACCGCCGGGGTGATATTGTCGACTGTCTTGGTAATGCTCAGGTCGGCGCCGGTGACCGAAATGTCGGCGAAATCAGAATCGTTGGCATTGTTGGGATCTGGCTGAGATGCGGCCGAGCGCGTAGCGATATTGCGGATGGTGGTCTGCGCGGTGCCGCTGTTGACGGTGGCGGTAATGGTCAACTCTTTAAAAGCGTCCTTGGTCAGACTCCCGGCGGACCACAGGCCGGTGTCGAAGTTATAACTGGTACCCGTCGGGGCGCTGTGGGAGACGTAGGTGACGCCGCTCGGCAGCAGATCGCTGATTTGGATGCCACTGGCATTGCTTGGACCGTTATTGGTGGCGCGGATGGTATAGGTGATCGTTTCCCCCTCGTTGGGCGTCTCATGATCGACACTTTTTGTCACGGCAATGTCCGCCGCTGGCAAGACCTGGGCGGTGTCGGTACGTGGCTGGTTTTGCAACGGGACAGGGGTGGTCGCGTCGGCCCCATCGATGTAGGTGACGGTAACGATTTCAATCGGAGTTGTTTGCAATATTCCGTCATCCGCTGTCGGTGAGCCGTCCGATGTTGTCAACGGTCCGGTGAAGATCCCCGTATCGAGGCCGGTTTCAGTCAGTGTCACTGATTGAGAATCACCACTCGGTGCTGTGACCGACACGGTGACCGTCTGGATTGAAGTGACCGCAGAGTTGAGGTCGGCGTCAATCACTTGAAGATAAACGGTGGCGCCGGCATAAAACTCGGTCAGGTCTGTTGTGCCGCTGCTGTCGGTGACAAAATGAACACTGCCGGTGGTGGGTTGCGTGCCACTGGGCAGCACAAAATTGGATCCACTGTCGTAAAGATCCGACCCGGCAGCCAAATCAGTGGCAAGGGTTTGAGCAGAAGTGGAACCGCCGACAAAGTAGCTGATAATCGACGAGTCCGTGAGGCCCATGCTGCTTTTAAAGACGCTAAAAGGAATGGCGTAATCGAGAAAATAATCCGCGTTGTTACCGAATGTCGTGGTCGCGACCTCTACCCGGAAGTTGTTGCCGTAGGTGAGGGTCTCCTGCCAGCGGATGATTTCGGGGCGGTCCGAGGGGTCTCCGAGTGTTCCCTGTACGGTGTTTTGGGCCAGGTACATGGTGTCAGATATGCCGTCGAGCATGATCATGAATTCGTAATCGTCGAAGTTCTGGTTCAAATCGAGCAGAAAACCCCAACCGAACTGCTTTAGTGATGTGGCATTTGCCATGGGATCGGCGTCGAGACGAATACGGAAGTGCATATAATTGCCATCGTTGAAGAGATACGCGGCAGAATTGGTCGCATCGCCGACGATGTCGAGGCTGCTCGGATTGGCATCATTGTCGTCGCTGAGCATCTCGGTTCCGCGATAGATCGGAATCCAGTCGCTGTCCGCTGGCCAGGCATGCACATGCGTCGCCGCAATCAGCAGCAATGCGGCTGAAAAAAGGAGCAGCGTAAAGAGCCGCTGGCTGCATCGCGCCGCAATTTTCTTTATGCCGTGTTGTTTGTCATGCCCAAATGAAGTCATGTTTTGTGTCATCTGTTTAGTGCGTGTTCCGCCTGAATGCGCAAACTCGTGGTTCGCAAGTAGGCACTTTCATTGCCCCTCATACTCTGGTGTGAATACCTATGCCGCATTTGTCTTCTGCCCCGGCGCTGAAAACAGCGGTTTCCGCGTGAAAGGAAAATCGCCTGATTCGCGGTGTGTTTCCGTCAACAGAGCGACCATCTCTTCAATGGTTTTAACGCGGCACGACTTGGCAGCAGCGCAAATTTCCAGATTTCGTGGCAAGGTGGTCAGCAGGTGACGCCGGACGGTGGCAACCGGTTTAAACGCGTTGAACTCACCGTTGCTGTGGGTGACGAGAAAAACGTTCAGCTGATGCCGCAGAAGGGTGTAGGTGAGGGCATGCTCCATGAGCGCGTTATCACCCTCCCGCTGGTTGTTCCGGCAGGCTGCCGCCAAACTTTTTGCCATCACCCGCAGTCGCACCGCCAGTGCCAGGGACAGATCTTCAGCGCGCGAGCGCAATTGTTTAAAAGCCAGCAACTGTTTGGCGGAAAAATTTATTTCCTGCGAGAAGTCTGCGGTCTGCAGGGAGCAAGGAGGGTTTTTGGTTTTCATGATATTGATCCACTCGTTTCGGTAATGCCGGGATGATGAAAAAACCCGACTGTTCGGTCTCAGGATTTTCCCTCCAATAAAGAAATTAATGTAATGTATTTAATGCAAAATTCATACCGTATCAATTATTCGAGGAAAAGGGGCTGATTGGATAAAGGGAAGATTGCAGGTCATGTCTTGGGTATCTATTATAGATAGCTAAAACAGATCAGTCGGTGGAATCGTCGTCGATACCGTGGCGTTCCAGGTGTCGTTTGAAGGTGTAGTAGTTCATGTCAAGGAGTCGCGCGGCGACCATTTTTTTGCCATCGGCGGCGGCCAGCGCACGCTTCAGTGCCCATTTTTCGACCTCGGCCATGGTGAAGGGCAGGTCAACGGGGGGTGTTTCCGCCGCTGTATTGCCGGTGCTCAACCCTTTGGCGGTGGGGTCGGTTCTGCTGATGGCAGTGTGGAGAATCTTTGGGGTAATCAGGTCGTCTGTCATGACTGCGGCGTATTTGATGATGTTATGCAGTTCGCGGATATTTCCGGGCCAGGGATGGGTCCTTAACAGGGCGATTGCGGCGGCGGAAATTTCCAGCGGTGCCCGACCGATTTCATGACAGGCATCCCGCAAAAACTTTTCCGCCAGCAGCGGTATGTCCTCGGGAAGGGTGCGCAACGGAGGCATCTCGATCATGAACGTGGCGAGTCGGTAATAGAGATCCTGACGGAAGTTCCCCGCTGCGGCCTCTGCCGCGAGGTCTTTGTTGCTGGCGGCAATGATGCGAATATCGGCGTGTGCGATGCGATTGCTGCCGAGGGGGTGATAGCTTTTTTCATCCACTAATTGCAGCAATAGTGCTTGTATGGCAGGGGCGGCCGCATCGATGTCGTCAAGAAAAAGGGTCCCCCCTTGCGCGGCACCGACAAACCCTTCGCGCTTGCGTTCCGCGCCGGTAAAGGCACCTTTCTCGTGTCCAAAGAGCTCGGCGGCGACCAGTGATTCGGGCATTGCGCCCAGCTGAACGGACACAAAAGGCTGGTTGGCACGCGGGCTGAGACCGTGAATGATCGAGGCCAGCCGCGATTTTCCGGCACCGGTTTCTCCCTGAATCAGTACCGCGTAGTTGCTGCGGGCGATGCGGACAACCTGAGCGGCGATGGCCCGCAACTGTGGCCCACGGCCAAGCATCTGTTCGACCGATTGCAACAGCTCATTTCTGAGTCCGGATAATTGATGTCGTTGCACTACCGGCGTGGCCGCTTTTTCAAGGGTGGCAATCAGCTTGTCATCGTCGCAGGGTTTCGGCACAAAGCCTGCGACCCCCAGTTCGATCGCGCGAAGCAGGTTGGGGGTGTCAGAGAAAGCGCTGAAGATGATCACCGGGGTCTGTGGGCTAAGCCTGCTCAGGTGTTCGGTCAGGGTGATACCATCCATTTCCGGCATGATGATGTCGGTCAGCACCAGATCGGGTTTTTCCAGCAAAAAAATATCCAGGGCTTCGCGACCGTTGACCGCAAAGAGCAGTTTTTTACAAAGGGGGGTGAGCAGATCTCCTACGCTTTGACGTAACAGATTCTGATCTTCAACAAAAAGCAGGGTCAGATGTTTAAATGCGTTCATTTTCACCTTTCGGGGTGTGGGTTGAGCATGGGTGGTGATATGAAGGCAAAACCCCGCGAAATGATAAAAAATTAGTGACGATATTATGACACATTTATGCAGTTTTGAAAGTAAAAGTCAATTTATTGAATCACTCTGGACAAAGACGCTATCAGTGCATATAAAAAGCCCCGCCGAAAACTCGACGGGGCTTTTATGTGGTGCCGGGTAAAGCCGAAAACTATTCGCAGAGATCGACTTTGATGTCCCAGTTTTTAACCTTCATGGTGCCGTTGACAGCGAGGTTCTGCTGCATCTTGAAACAGCGGTCAAAGAGTTGCGGCTCATGACCGATCCCTTTAGCCAGGCACTCGGTTTTGGCCATATCGAAGTACTCTTGCAGGATCGGTTTGTACTCCGGATGAGCACACTTGTCGATGATGAGCTGGGCACGATCTTTCGGTGCCAGACCGCGCAAGTCGGCCAGACCCTGCTCGGTGACCACAACGTCAAGATCGTGCTCGGTATGGTCGATATGCGGAGCCTTCGGTACCACGCAGGTGATGCCGTTCGGATCGGTCTTGGACGGACGCGAGGACGGGGAGTGCATGATTTTCAGGAAGCCGTTGCGCAGGTAGTCGCCGGAACCGCCGAGGCCATTGATCATCCGGGTGCCGCCGACCAGCGTCGAGTTGGCGTGGGCATAGAAGTCAAATTCAACCGGGGTGTTCATGGCGATACAGCCGAGACGACGGATCGGCTCCGGGGCATTGGAGATGGCCAGCGGACGCAGGGTGATCTTGTCAGCGTATTTGTCCCAGTTGTCGAAGAAACGCGGGAAACCGGGGGTTTCGGACAGTGACAGCGAACAGGATGACGCGGCGTCCAGTTTGCCGGAGTCGAACAGGTCGAGCATGGTGTCCTGCAGAACCTCGGTGTAGACGGTGAGGTTCTTGAACGGCCCTTTGGCCAGACCGCCGACGACGGCATTGGCGATCGAACCGACGCCCGACTGCAAAGGCAGCAGGTTTTCCGGCAAGCGCCCTTGCTTCACTTCATTGGAGAAGAAGTCCATGATGTGGCTGGCGATGGCTTCAGAGGTGGCGTCCATGTCGGTGAAGGCACGCCCCTTGTCACGCAACTTTGATTCACACACCGCGACGACTTTGCTCAGATCGCAGGGGATCGAGGTTTTGCCGATCCGCTCAGCGGCGTGGGTGATGCCGAGGATTTGACGCTTCGGCGGGTTATAGCAGGTCAGCAGGTCGTGCATCCCTTCAAAAGAGGGCTGTCCGGTGTTGACCTCAAGAATGATCTTGTCGGCGACCTGCAGCAGTTCGGGGATAACGCCACACGATGAGGTCGGAACCAGCCCGCCATCTTCGGTGATCGCCGAGACTTCGATGATCGCGATATCGATCCGGCCATTGGCGGTGTAGAAGCCGTAGCCAAGATCCTGCGCAAAGAGCGAGAGGTGCTTGTCACCCATGCGGATGCGCCCTTCGTTGATCCCTTTGGCGATGTTTTTGCCGGTCTGGTAGGGCCAGCGGCGGTCGATCATGTCGAGGGTTGCCCAGCGATCCTCAGTTTCCGCCCCGACGGACGCGCCGATGAAGAGGCTGAATTTCATCTTGCCTTGCAGATTGTTCTTTTCAACATGATCCGCGAGGGCGATCGGCACTACCTTCGGGTAGCCTGCCGGAGTAAATCCCGACCAGCCGAGGTTCATTCCGTCCTTAAAAAACTGAACGGTTTGCGCCGGCTCCATGACCTTGTTGAGCAAAGACTTACAGCGAACGCGATCTTGCAATGTACCGTATTCAGACATATTTCTCTCTCCTCCTCTTAAATTTGCCGAAACGTCTCAGTGCGTTTCGAACCGGGATTAAAGGGTTTTACAGGGGATAAAACAACGAGGAAGAAGCTCCCTCGTTGTCATGTTGATTCTAAAATCAGGTTATAAAGGCCAAACTTTTATAGCGTGACGATTGGTGCAAGTCAAGCGAAAACATACTGGCTTCTGCGTTGTTGCACCCCTCCCAACGGGAGCGAACAGGGCTACTCAATAATGTTTCTCGACCAGCTTTCGTCCCTTGAGAACATAGGGGCTGTCGGGAAAGTTGCGATAAAGGAGATTGAAGTAATCGGTTGCCTCCGCGCGTTGCTCATTGAGCAGGTAAGCTTTAGCAAGGAGAAAAAGGGCTTTGTCAGGATTCTCCGAGTAATTTGGATAGCTTTCCAGCAGCCCGGACAGCCTTCTGATGGCGGCAGGATACTGTTTGAGGCGTAGATAAACTTCCCCCACATAAAGTTCATGTTCCGCCAGCCGGTTGTGGCACCGTTCATTTAACTGCCTGGCCTCGTCACTATGAGACGATTGCGGATATTGGCGTAACAGTGTTTCAAAAGTGGCGACGGCATTGTGCGTGGCGGTCTGGTCACGATCGGCAGAGAGCATCTGAATAGAGTAGGCTTTGCCGAGTTGAAAGATCACCTCTGCGGCCTGCGGATAGTTGGGGTGTTGTTTGAGAAAAGCTTCCCAGGCGGCGACCGCTTCGGGGTACTGTTCGGCCAGAAAATGTGTTTCGGCGATTTTAAGTTCAGCGATAGTGACCAGTTCCGGCGATTGATAACTGTCGCGAACCTTCTCCCAGGAGGCAATGGCATCTTCATATTGATTGTTCTCCAGAAACTCTTCGCCCTGTTTAAAGTAGTGCTCGGCGCTCTTTCTTTCGGGGACTTCTGTTGCCATGCAGGCCGCAAGGAAAAAACAGCAGAGGGGGATAATGAATAGGCGCATTTGGTCGTTGACTCCTGGGTAAAATTCCCTGCTGACCTTACGGCAAGCGTGATCGTTTGTCAATCTCCATCGCCAGTTTGCGGGCCAGTTCAGTCGTGGCCAGTGGCGAGGGTGGCCGTTGTCGCACGGCGCCGCGAGCAAAACGCTCCTCGGACGCGCGCCGTTCCTGTTGCAGTGCCCTGATCATCTCCGAAGAGAGCTTGTGGCGCTCCAGCGCGGCGTCAAATTGCGCATCGGTCAAACTGTGCGGGGGGGCGCCGAGCAGTCGCGTCAGCTGTTGATTGAGATCGCGCCGGGGTCGGCGACGGATAACGATTCCGAGCGCCCCCGCAACGAGCAGCAAAGCGACCGTCATGCCCACTGTCGGCCAGCGGGAAGATCGCTGCGTCGTGCGCAGCAGCTGATAACTGGCCGTGACCGGGTCAAAGACGCTAACCAGAAATTGCGGCTGACGGGAGGCGAGCCAGGGTTGATAAAGATAGCGCTGGCGCCGCGTTTGCTTATCTTTTGCGCGGCCGAGAAGTTCATCGCTGAGCAGGGTGAGCCGGTCACCGTAATGCAGCGGTGCGATCAGTTCAACGGCGGACAGATTGCCGCGACCGCCAAGGGTGACAACAACTTCACGGGCGCCACTCCCCGCGCTGTTGACCTTGAGTCGCACCCCGCTGACGACGGCTCCGGAAAAGTTGGCGGGACGTCCCCGTTGCGGGAGTGGCCGGGGATGGATGATGAGCGGTGCCGGGGGGGGGAGGTCACCGCCGCCGGGCGCGGTGAGCGTGACAATAATTTTTTCAGAGGTCAGCGGGTACGCCAGTTTGCGCGTGGTTTCGACGATGCGGTGGTGACCATGATGCTCTTCGCGGCGTGGTAACAGGGGGGGGAGATCGGTCAGGATCACGTTGTCGAGGCCGCCCCAGACGGGGGTAACCGCAGTTGTCGGCAGCTGTTCGTAGCTGAATTCAAGGCTCAGGATAAATGCCTGACCGACATAGGGACGCGGGTTGTCGACCAGCAGCCGCAACGTCAGGTTTGACGGTGCGCCCAGCGCAACAGTGCTTGTTACGATCCAGAAAATAATCATCAACAGGCCACTACGCATCGCCTACCAGTCCCTTTCCACCGGAACTTCGCGCACGGTTGTGTTGCGCAAGGGCGCGTTCGGGAGGGTGTGCGGGGTGACGTTTTCGAGCAACTTCAACGCCTGTTGACGTGACATGCGCGCACCGTTTTGCTCGGTCGGTTCGCTGGTGCCGCTGCCGGTCGCCCCCGCTGCGTCCGCCTTGCTCTGGCGCAGTGCCAGTGCCAGGTTGACGCGGGTTGCTTCGTCCTCGGGATTTTCGAGCAACGCTGCGGTCAAGATGTCCACCGCCGGTTGACCGGCGTTGTTCAGGAGCAGAACGGTGCCTTGATCACGGAGTGCCGCGGCGCGTTCAGCACCGTCAAGGTGCTGCGCGGCGGCGCCGTAATGGCGCGCCGCTGCGGTCAACTCGCCAGTCTGGTAGGCGTCATAGGCGGAGGCAAGCAATGCGCTGCAAGGGTCATTAAGGCGGCAGGCGGCAACCAGCATGATCAACACTGCGGCAGCGACGGTCGAGCGCATGCCCCGCCGTTGCCCGCGCAGCGGTAGATAGCGCAACAGCCAGCACCCCAGTGCCAGCCAGAGAAAAAACTCCGGATTTGCCGGGCGCCCGGCGATTGATGAGTGCCAACTGCGGGCCAGTGCGGCGAGTGCAAAGGAATCCGGGGTGAGCGGGAAGAGCTTGCCGCCGCTCCGGCTGGCCAGTTGCTCCAGAAAATCGGGGTGTGCCCGACTGAGTTGCGGTCGTTGGTCAGCAGCGCGGCGGGTTTTCCCTTCGTGGTCAAGAAATGGTGCCCCAGCCGTTGAACCGAGTGGTACGCAGTAAATCGGGATCGTCGTCAGCACCTCCGGGGGCGGGCCGGGGAGGGTGCGTTCGCCGTCGCTGAAGAGGATCACACGTGCGGTGGCGGGCGGGCCGGGCGCGGCGCTGAGTAACTGTTGCGCGTGGAGCGCGGCGGCAGCGGGGGCGGAGCCGGGCGCGGCAATCATGCCGGGGGAGAGGCGGTCAACAAAGAAGAGCAGTGCCTGCTGATCGGTGGTGAGCGGCAGTTGTTCGACCGCTTCACCGGCGAACGGGAGGAGGGCAAAGGTGGTGCCGGGGAGGGCGGCGACCAACTGGCGGATTTCGGCTTTGACGCGATCGAGGCGGGTCGGGGTGACATCGGCGGCGCTCATGCTGGTCGAGACATCGACCGCCAGCACCACGGTCGGGGCCGCCGCGCCGGCAAGCGACCGGCGGGCGCTTTCGGGGGCGGGGAGCAACAGCGCGGCGCAGATCAGGGCGGCGGTCAGCAGCGACGACAGATCGTCGCGCAGGCGCTCCTTCCCCCCTGGCAAGGGGTGCCAGTGATGCAACCGTCGTCGCCCGTGCAGCTCGGCGGCGACGATCAACACGGCGCCCGGCACGAGTAATCCCGGCACGAGGAACCACGGCAGATTCATGGCATCCTCCGCAACCAGCTGCGATAAAGGATCACCTCAACCAACAGCGCGATGCTCAGAAGAGTAAGGATGAACGGTCGCAGTGACGTGCGTGCAATCTTTTCAGTGGTTATCAGCGACGTTTTTTCGAGCGCATCGATCTGCTGGTAGACCGTTTCCAGTTCATCGCCACTGAGCGCCCGAAAGTAGCGGCCATCGCTGAGCCGGGCAATCTCCAGCAGTTCCTGGGTGGCCAGCCCGACGTGCAGCTGCTGACCGCTGAGGGTAACGTCGCCGCCGAAATCGGTACCGAACCCGATGGTGTAGATCCGGATGCCAAGCGCCGCCGCGGCCCGTGCCGCGGCGGTTGGCGCGAGGCGACCGCGATTCGAAATACCGTCGGTCAGGAGGATAATCGCCGCGCTGTCGGGGGGAGCGTCGGTCAGTCGCGCCAGCGCCACGCCGAGAGCATCGCCGATGGCGGTGCCGCTGCCGCGCTGATCGGCACGGACCTGGTGCAGCCGGTCGAGGATTACGCCGCGGCTCAGGGTGGGGGGGGTCAGCAGGTAGGGAATCCCGGAAAAGAGCACCACGCCGATACGGTCGTCGGGGCGCCCGGCAACGAAGCGGGTTGCTTCGCGACGGGCCACTGCCAGGCGATTCGGCGCCAGGTCGGTGGCGGCCATGCTGGTCGAGATATCGAGAACCAGCATCAGATTGCGACCGCGACGAAGGGTTTCCTGAAAATGTTCTTCGCGCGCCGGGTCGACCAATGCGCCGATCAACAGCAGGATGATTGTGGCGGCCAGCAACGGACGCCCGCGTTCAAGACGCAGGCGCCAGGTGGGCCGTTGGGCCAACGGTTCGAGCGTTGAAAAATGGAGCGCTGCTGAGCGACGTGGCAAAAAGGGCACGATCAACAGGGGCAAAAGCAGCAACAGTCCGGGGTGCGAGAGAGTCAGCTGCATCGCTTTTCGCCACTGTGGCGGAGATATTCGGTGAGCAACTGGCGGGCGGTCGCGGTTCGTGTCAGGGGCGCGGAAAAACGTGCGGCGTCGAGTCGTTTGCGCCACAGGTGCTGCTCCGCTGCGGGCAGTTCTCTGTCGGAGCTGATCCGGCGGTCAAGTTCAGCAAGCAGTTCTGCACCGCTGAAATCGGCGAGGGACGGTGCCCTTTGCGGCGGTAGAGGACGCCGGGATGGAGCACGCAAGGCCCAGAGTAGCGCACTGCCAGCAAGCAACAGAGCCGCCACTTTGCCCAGCGGCAAAGTGTTGCGCGGTGGCGGCGGTGGCGGAATAAGCATGGCATCGGGAGGGATGTCATCGCGGATTTCGAGCGTCAGCGGCGCGGTCTGAAAATGCTCGCTGACCCCGCGCACAAACGATAATGACGGGAGCGTGACGCTGCCGCTGCCCAGCGGCAGCAGGAGGAGTCGATAATGATTGTCTTCGACACGGGGTGCCGCCAGGGCGATGAACGGCGAGAGGGCGGGAAGCCCGCCGGGAACCACGTCGTCCGGCAGGGTGACATGCACCGTAACAGTTTTGCCGAAGGTCGGCGTAGCTGGTTCCACGGTCATCGCCAACGGTGCCGCGCCGAGCAACAGGGGCGCATGGCAGAGCATGATCACGCTGACGATCCAGCGCTTCATCGGCGTCTCCGGCGGCGGAAAAATGCGGCCAGGGTGGGGAATATCGGCTGGTCGCTGCGCAGGAAGGTATGGTCGATCCGGTGACGGCGCAGCTGCATGACAAGCTGGCGGTCAAGTCGCTGCCAGCCGCTGGCAAGGGCGGCAGTGCTCAGATCGACCAGCCGTTGGCGACCACTTTCCGCATCCTCGAAGCGGGTCAGCCCGGCGGCGGGCAGGTGTTGTTCGCGACTGTCGCGCAGCGGCAGCAGCAACAGCTCGTGGCGGGCAGTGACTTTGTTGAGCAGGTGTTGCGGCAAGGAGCCGTGACCGTCAGTGAGGAGGATCAGCAGGCCGGGGCGTTTGCCAACCGCCAAAGCGGTTTCGAGGGGCGGATGCAGATCTGTGCCGCGTCCGCTCGGCGCACCGGTGAGTATTGCATCGAGAATACGCAGGGCATGGCTGCGGCCAGTCATGGGCCTCACCAGCGTTTCGATCCGGTCACTGAAGGTGATCAACCCCAGCCGGTCGCGATGGGCGACCGCTGCGAAAGCCAGTAGTGCGGCGGTTTCGAGGAGCAGCCGTCGTTTGGCCGGAGTCATTGAACGGGAGATGTCGGCCACCAAGGTCATTGTGCGATTGCGTTCTTCACTGAACTGTTTGCTGTGCGGGACGCCGCTGCGGGCGGTGGCGTTCCAGTCGATGGCACGAATGTCGTCCCCCGGCTGGTAGAGGCGCAGGTCAGCAAATTCGAGCCCTTGCCCGCAAAGCAGCGAACGGTAGTCGCCCCCGGCCAGTCCGGCCAGCAGACGTCGGGAATCGATTTCCAGACGACGCAGCAGCGGGCGGATTTCCGAACGGGGGATCATGGTGGTGTGCTCAGGGTTGGGGGACGGCAGCAAAGATCTGTTGCAGAATGGCGGCAATCGATACCGCTTCGGCTTCGGCCTCATAGGAGAGCAGAATGCGGTGGCGCAGCACCGCCGGAGCGACACTGCGGATGTCGTCAGGGACGACGTAGGAACGACCGCGCAAAAAGGCCTGGGCGCGGGCGGCGCGAGCAAGGAAAATACTCCCGCGCGGCGAGACCCCGTGCTCGATCAATGGCGCGAGTGCGGCCAGACCAAAGTGTTCAGGATGGCGCGTAGCCGCCACCAGATCGAGCAGGTAATCACGCACCAGCGGATCGAGATAGATGGATTTTACGGCTTCGGTCGCCGCTGCCAGCGTGGCCGGATCGAGCTGGGGGGTGATGTGCGTCGGGGGTGCGCCGCTGTAAGTGTCAACAATCCGCTCTTCATCTGCCCGTGAGGGGTAATCGACCAGGAGCTTGAGCAGAAAACGGTCGGTTTGCGCTTCGGGGAGCGGGTAAGTGCCTTCGTGATCAAGCGGATTTTGGGTGGCAAGGACGAAGAAGGGTGCGGGTAACGGATAGGTGGTGTCGCCGAGCGTCACCTGCTGTTCCTCCATCGCCTCCAGCAGTGCCGACTGGACTTTGGCCGGAGCCCGGTTGATTTCGTCGGCGAGCACCAGATTGGCGAAGATCGGACCTTTTTTGATGGCGAAAGTGGCGCTGCCGGGATGAAAGACCAGGGTGCCGAGGAGGTCGGCGGGGAGCAGGTCGGGGGTGAACTGGATGCGCTGAAAAGTGAGGTCGAGAGCGTTGGCCAGACGGTTGACGGTGAGCGTTTTGGCCAGCCCGGGAACGCCCTCGATCAGCACATGTCCCTGACTGAGCAGGCCGATCAGCAGCCCTTCGAGGAGTGCGCGCTGGCCGATTATAACCTTGCCGAGTTCGTCCATCAGCGGTGCGACAAACGCACTCAGGCGGACGATCTTCTCGTCCGCCGCTGATGGCGTCAATACGGTCAGGTTGTCGGGCAAAAGACCCCCTTGAGTTTTTGCAGTGCGTTCTTTTCAAGTTGCCGCACGCGCTCACGGCTGATGCTGTAGTGGTCGGCCAGTTCTTGCAGCGTCTGCGGTTCGTCAGCGAGAATCCGTTGCTCAACGATGTGGCGTTCGCGTTCGTTGAGGCGTTTCATGGCGCGCTGAACCTGCTCATTCAACAGCGACTGTTCCTGTTGCTCCGCCACCAGTTCTTCCTGACTGGCGCGGGTGTCAGCGAGCGAATCGCTGAGAGTATACCCTTCGCCTTCGACCAGTTCAAGATCAATAGACTGGTCACGCCCTCCCATGCGCATGGTCATTTCTTCGACATCGCTATCACGCACATCAAGCTGGCGAGCAATCTCGGCGGCGTCGGCATCGCCGGTCAGGTTGCGCAAGGCGTTACGCGTCTGGCTGAGTTTGAAGAAAAGTTTTTTTTGCGCCTGGGTGGTGCCGATCTTGACCAGCGACCAGCTGCGCAGGATATAATTCTGAATGTAGGCGCGAATCCACCAGACCGCGTAGGTGATCAGGCGCAGGCCGCGATCCGGGTCAAATTTGCGCACCGCCATCATCAGGCCGATATTCCCTTCCTGAATCAGGTCGAGAAGTTTGACCCCGTAATTGCGGTATTCAAGGGCAACTTTAACAACAAAACGCAGATTCGCCGTAATCAGCCGATGGGCACTTTCGATGTCGCCGGTGTCGCGATAGCGGATTGCCAGGGCGTGTTCTTCGTCACGATCGAGCAGGGCAAAACTGTTGACCTGGGTCATGTAATGATCAAATGAATCGGTGGTAATCGGAAGACTGAGCGTACTCATTATGGTTGGTTCCCCCATTATTTTGGCATTTGGCACTCTCGGTGCGAGAGTGCTAGAAGATATATAACAAAATGCATGAATAATTGCAAGAGGCGGGGCGACAATTTTTCACGCCGGGCGGACTTATTGTGACGCCTCGAAATTGCTGTAGATCAAGTTACTGCTGTGTCAGATGGTGTAGGATGAGCGTGTACAGAACTTCTTGTGTGCAAAGGAGAAAATCGTGACTGAAAAATTTCCGCTTGAATTCTATCGCCAGATCATCGACCAGGCCCCGGATGCGCTCCTTTTTTCTGACCGGGAAGGGACTATCCGCTTGTGGAACCGAGGCTGCGAACTGGTTTTCGGTTACAGTGCCGCCGAAGCACTCGGCCAGTCGCTGGATATTATTATTCCGGAAAAACTTCGAGGACGGCACTGGGAAGGGTATCACAAGGTTATGGCCACCGGAGAGACCCGCTACGGGAGCGAGCTGCTTTCGGTCCCGGCACGGCACAAGGATGGTCATCAACTCTCCTGCGCCTTTTCCATCGTCATGCTCAAGGATGACGACGGAAAACCCCTTGGCGTTGCATCGGTGATGCGCGATGTGACCGCGACGTTTGAACGGGAAAAACAGCTGGTGCAAAAGATTGCCGCGCTCACGCCGTAGGAGGTGGCGCATATTGCTTGAGATTTCTCGGGGAAATACAGGGCAACGGTGGGATCAGGCTCCTGCGTTGTCAAGATAGTCCCGGGTTGCCATCTTGGCAGCCCGCCCCCGTCGCATCATTGTCGATTAGGCATGACGCAATGAACTACCAAATAACGGAGGACAGCATATTGGTGGTGTTTTAAGGAAGTGCTCGCAGCTGCTCTTCGAGCCGGTTGAGGTGCTCTGTCCAGATCGCTTTAAAAGTCGGGTAGTCATGATCACCGGGCAGGGTGAAGACGTGACTCGGTGCAAAGGCTTCACTGAGCAGTTGCGGCCCCTTTCCGGTCAGGGAGTCATTGTCGCCAAAGCCGAGATAGATTGGCGGATATTCTGCAGCATGGCGTGTGTAATCATGCACCCAGCTCCAGATCGTCCGTTGCCAGTCATCCAGCTTGCTCTGCTCCGGAACCCACCCACCGATACCACCCGCCTTCTGGATTTCCTTGTGGATTGATCCCCAGCCCATGAAGGGGCTGACCAACAGGACGCCATCGATATCTTCGGCATACTTGCGCAGATAGAAAAGGCTGCCCATCCCACCCATGGAAAAACCGGTTAACCAGACCTGCCGGTAGCCACGGGCTTTGGCCGGGTCGATGATGTCTCTTTTCAGGCGTTCTTCAAGGGTTTCACTCTTGTAGTAGCCGAAGTGAGCGTCTGGAATGATCACATCAAACGGGAGTTTGCGGGCGCGGACCTCATCAATCAGACCGTGTTTTTCAAAATCATCCATACTCCCGCCGATGCCGCGCAGGATAATCAGCAGATGATGATTGCCCGAGCTGTTGATTTGACCATATTCCCTGGCCGGTATCGGGATTGTAGCTTTGGGTACGCAGGCGGTCAGAATCAGCATCGCGACCAATAAAGCGACACGGGTGAAATGTTTTGAGGATCTCATCAGGTGGTCTCCGGATTAGTTGAGCAGTTCGCGGGCATTCTCCAGAAAATAGACTTTCCATGGATAGGGGTCATCAAATTCAGTCAAGTTCTGGCCCGCAACCCATTCCAGATCCTGACGGGCTTTTTCGCTTTCATTCTTGATGGGATAGAAATACTTGCCCCGCGCCCAGCGAGTGAACAGCCTTGTGCCGCCCCGCTCGATTGCCAGCTCCATGTATTTATCCCCTTTTACTGTCGACCCTCCCTTGCTGGCCGGCAAGGCGTAGTAGCAGATTACCTTGGCGAATGCGACCGCGCCGCCGCCAAACTCCGGGGCGACCTGCTCAATGCGGTCGAGAAAAATCAAACCTTTTTGCAGCCAGTTTATATTGGCAATCTTTTGCGCGAGGTTCATTCCTTCCTTGAATTCATATTGCAACGCTGTCACCCAGAAAAACATCGCCTGAACATCATCCTTGCCCAAGGTGGCTGCCGCGTCCCAGGGTGCTGTGCCACTATCAACCTGCTTCCTGAACGAGGGGTTGGTGTACATGGCGCGCTCGGCGTAGGTCATGGCGCGTCTGAAATGGAGAGATTTTTCCTGTGAACTTTGGGTGTACGCCGTCCCAAGGAGAATTTCCTGGGTACTGAGCATGGTCAGCGCGGTCGTGTCTCCCGGGTTGGCAGCAAGGACTTTTTCGTATGCGGCGATGGAGTTCAACAGCGACTCCCGGTCGTTGGCTGTTTCAAACAGCGCCTGTGCCTGGTTCAGGAGCATGGCGGATTGCGCTGTTGGAGTGTTGACACCGGCATCTTGCCATTGCGCGGTCCACTGCATGGCACAACCCGAGAGGGCCAGGGCGAGGACCGCCAGCAGAGCGGCCAACAACAGCTGCCTGCACCACGATTTTTTCTGGAATCGATCAAAGTTTTTAGCTTTCATGAATTTCTCCGATCTGAGCATTTTAAAGGGATCAGGGAGGGCAATGTGTCGTGGAGGATGGGCAGAAAAGTTTTGCACCATGCCGACACGGTTAAAGACGAATTATTATAGTATGGTGGCGTGGTTAGACAAGAAGAATCTGTCGGTTCTGAACTTCATTGGAGGATATTGTCCATTGTGTTAACTCATCACATCCTTTTCAGGGCCATGTCGAGGCTCATGCACGCAAGGCGTAACCGGCGGGTTTCGTCCCGCCACCACGTTACTCCTCATGCTCATGCTCATGCTCCTCAAACTCATGCCCCGGATGCTGATGCTCATGCACGGCAGGCGTAACCGGCGGGTGCTCGTGCGCGTGGCGGTGTTCGGACGCGGGTTTTGCTGCGTTGGGGTGAACGTGGACAAATT
>JAHYIW010000020.1 GCA_019429445.1 Desulfuromonadaceae bacterium | reverse complement strand
GGAGCCTGTCCGAGAATGAATGACCGGCTGCAAACCCAGCTGTTTGGCTCATATTTCAGCTCCTTTTTGCCCCATAGCTACGGCTATGAGGCTGCAAATGAGCTAAAATCTGCCCTCAAACTTCTGGATTTTCGCTGCGGCCCTTATTCTCGGAAAGGCTCCTTGCACATTGTTGTACGCGCCCCGCGCACCCGAGCGGTAACGTTTACTGCCAAAGCGTTCGGACGCCGCCACGAAAAGATAGTCGCAGGCAAGTCAGCGGCACCATTGTCAGTGCAAAACGGTCAAAACCTGATCGTCCGTGCCACGGATCACCGGATGTTGTTCGCGTCCAAATTGACGTCGGGCCTGATAACCCACTTCGGTTGTCAGGTAAGCTTTTAGTTCCCCCAGAGTCACCTGCCCGTCACGATTTCCAAAACGCTGTGTGTCTGCCGCACCGGTAACTCCTTCAAGAAAATGGCGGGTGAAAAGTCCGTGACCGGTGGTCGCATCCCACGACGCCACTTCAGCCGGGCCAGCGGCACTCAGCACTGTCCCCGCAGGCAACACCTGCCGTGGCTCAACGACCCGCAGTGAAATCGACGAGGCACTTTTGACCAACGGACCGGCACCGGAATCACCGGAAAAGCAGGCATCGAGAATCAACGTGACATTTTCCACCGGCAGCCTGGCCAGATTTTGATAGAGGGCCTCCAGCGGATAACCATTCAACTCCACCGCCGCCGGATCGGCATCGACCGGCAACAGATAACCCTTGCCGTCGTTGAGTCCGGGGGCGCCATGTCCCGAATAATAGACAAAGACTTCGGACTCACCGGGGCGCACCCAGTTGTAGAGCTTGCCCCGTGGATTGGTGGCTGAGCCGAAGACCGCGATCATCTCAGCCTGCGAGGCGTCGCGCAGGTCAAGAATGTTCCCTGCGCGATAGCCGAGACTGTCCACAACATAGGAACGTATTGCGTTGGCGTCATTGTGGGCAAAATCAACATTGGGCACCCCTTTGCCCCGCGACTGGTAATCGCGATTGCCGATCACAACCGCGACCGCGTCCGGTCGTTGTTGGACCGCGGCAGGGAAGTCCCATTTTCGGGCAACCGCGAGAGCAGCGCTCGCCGGAGCAGCATCAACCTGCGCTTGCGCCGTTTCCGTCGCCGGCTGCGCCGCAGCGACCTTCCCCCCCAGATAGGCGAGTGAGGCAAAAGCCCGCACCAGCGGTTCATCATCGTTTCTGGCGACATCCTTGAGCAGTGTCGCGACCTCTTCATTCATCTGCACCCCTGCACAGCCGAACGCCACAAGCATAAACACTCCGCTGAGCGCCACGTGCAGCAGCTTTTTCATCGCTCACTCCGAGCGTCCGCCGCCGCGCTGGTGGCAAGTAGTTGACGAGCGGCGGCGGCGATTCGTTCCGGCGTAAATCCGAAGTGGGTCATCAGTTTTTCTGCCGGCGCGCTGGCACCGAAACTGTTCATCGCGATGATGGTGCCGTCCAGGCCGACAAAACGCTCCCAGCCAAACGGTGACGCTGCCTCGACTGCCACCCGCAGACGACATGCTGGAGGCAACACGCTATCGCGATAGCTCGCCGGCTGCGCCGCAAACAGCTCCCAGCATGGCACCGCCACAACGCGCGTCGCGATCCCTTCAGCTTCAAGCAGATCGCGCGCCGCCAGGGTCGGGTGCACTTCGGAACCGGTTGCAAGGAGAATGACCTGCAGCGCGCCGCTCTCCGGAGCAAGGACATAGCCACCGTTGAGGAGTTGTTCCGCACTGTTGGCGGCGTTCCGTTCCAGCGTCGGCAACCCCTGGCGACTGAGGATCAGCGCTGTCGGGCCGTCGCGCCGTTCGATCGCCGCCCGCCAGGCAACAGCGGTTTCGTTGGCATCGGCGGGACGAATGACATGCAGCTGCGGAATGGAGCGCAACAGCGCCAGCTGTTCGATCGGCTGATGGGTCGGGCCGTCCTCGCCCAGACCGATCGAATCATGTGTAAACACATAAATCGGTGCCAGTCCCATCAGTGCCGCGAGACGGATTGCCGGTTTCATATAATCGGCGAAAACCAGGAAGGTGCCACCGTAGGGGATCACGCCTGGCGTATGCGCCAGTCCGTTGAGGATTGCCCCCATCGCGTGCTCGCGAATGCCGAAGTGGATATTGCGCCCCGCCTGTTCCGGACTAAAATCCGCCAGTCCCTTGAGGGCGGTGTTGTTCGACGGACCGAGATCGGCAGAACCCCCGAGCAACAGCGGCAACTGCCCGGCGAGCTGATTAAGGGTCGTGCCACTCGCCTGACGGGTGGCCAACGCTCCGGCATCAGAAGAAAATTGCGGATAGGTGAGCCCGGTGACCGGCGGATTCAAACGGCTGGCAAGGTCGAGCCCTTTCTGCGCAGCCAGCTGATTCCAGTCAGACTCCAGCGCCGCGCCGTTGACCGTGATCGCGGCACAGTGTGCGTAAACATCGTCCGGTACCGCGAAGCTTGCCTTCGGATCACGGCCAAAGGCCTTTTTAACCAGCGCCACTTCGTCCGCGCCGAGCGGCGCGCCGTGAGCTGCGGCGGTATCCTGCTTATGCGGCGAGCCTTGCCCGATATGGGTGCGCGCAATAATCAGTGACGGGCGTGGATCCGTTCTGGCACGCGTCAGCGCGGCGTCGATTTCCAACAGGTTTTCCCCCTCGACACGCTCTACATGCCAGCCATAGGCCAGATAACGGGTGGCCACTTCCTCGCTAAACGCCAGATCGGTTGCCCCCTCTATGGTGATGCGGTTATCGAGGTAGACGGCAATCAGATTCCCCAGCCGCAGATGACCGGCAAGGGAACCGGCCTCCGCGGTCACCCCCTCCATCAGATCGCCGTCAGAACAAACGGTGTAAATACGATAATCAAACAGTTCGGCATCGATCGATTCAGCCAGAAAGCGCCCCCCCATCGCCATCCCGGTGGCCACCGCCAACCCCTGCCCGAGCGGTCCGGTCGTTGTTTCCACCCCTGGCGTATGGAGAAATTCGGGGTGCCCGGCGGTCTTTGAGCCGAATTGACGAAACGCCTTGAGATCGTCAAGCGACAGGTCATACCCGGCCAGATGCAAGGTGCTGTAGAGGAGTGCCGAGGCATGGCCGCACGAAAGAATAAAGCGATCACGCCCCGCCCAATCAGGATTGGCGGGATTGTGCCGCAGGTGATGACGATAGAGCAGATAAACAATCGGCGCTGCTTCCAGCGGCGTGCCAGGGTGACCGGACCGGGCTTTTTCCACGGCGTCAATCGACAACAGGCGCAAGGTATCAACCGTCCGCCGCGCGGCAGCCGGATCAAGGGGGGGCATCGACATAAACAAACTCCTTCGCAACTAGGGTTAGATCAATATTGAAGCAGGGTTGAACAGCGATTGCAAGCAGCACATGGAGAAGATTATACCCGAACTTTTTACTGACACTCCGGCATATCGCGACAATAACCGCAGTGATCGACCAACACCGCCAACTGGTGCGCGCGATCCCCGCCCCAGCGAAACAGCAACCGTTCGGCGAGGGTTGCGCCGGACTGTGCCAATTGATAAAAAGCTTCAAGGTAATGCCACTCGTCATGCTGATGAGCTTTGCCGCAACGCGGCGCGGCGTGTTGGCGACGCAAACCGTCACGCGCCAGATCGAGTAAATCGAGCGACACTTCCCGCAATGTGCGGCTGCCGAACGGAGTACGCAAGCCGTCGCGCCAGGCTTGACGCGTTACGGCAGGATAGTCGTCACGTGCAACAACGGCAAGGATTCGTTTCGCTGCGTCGCGAGCTTCCGCATCATAAAGCAGCCCCTTGAGAAAGGCGCAGGGGGCCATGCAATATTCCAGCGGCAGGCTGTCGGGAGAACGAATTTCGATCTGCGGGCGCAATCGCGCTTCGGGGAACAGGGTCGAGAGATGCATGTCCCAGTCCCCCAGCGTGGCGCGCTGGCCGCTAAATCCTTCCCGCAGGTAACGACGAAAAGTGAAACGCTCACGGGTCAGGTCAAGATAGCGCCCGGCGCGATAAATAAAATACATCGGGACATCAAGGGCCAATTCGACATAGGCGGCAAAACCGGCCACCTCATTCCACAACGGCAGCAACAGTCCGGTGCGATCGGGATCGGTGCGCGACCAGATTTCCCCCCGCGTGGAGAGAAAGCCGCTCGGTTTGCCGTCGAGCAGCGGCGAATTGGCAAAAAGCGCATAAAGCACCGGTGCCAGCGCCAGAGACAGGCGCAGTTTGGCAAAACAGTCGGCTTCATCGGTAAAATCGAGATTGACCTGCAAGCCGCTGGTTTGCTTCATCATCCGCTGCCCCATGTCGCCGGTGCGGGTCATGTACGGGCCCATGATTGAGTAACGCGCTTTCGGTACCCACGAAATTTGCTCCAGAGTGCTGAACGGTTGCACCCCGAGGCCGAGGAAGAGCAGGCCCAATTCCCTGCCAAGCTCAACCAGGCGGCAGGCATGGCAGATGACCTCGCCGCGACTGCAATGAACATCGGGACAGATGCGCCCGGACAGTTCCAGTTGCCCTCCCGGTTCGAGCGTAATCGACGAACCATTGCCGGTCAGCGCGATCAGCTGCCCCTGCTCATGAACTTGGTGCCAGTGACTGTCCAGCGCCAGCCGCTTCAGGAGTGCCTCAATCCGGTCATAACTTGCAGCCTCGCCGGTTTGCGCATCGACCACCAGTTTTTCAACTTCGGCGCCGATCATCAACTGATCAGCGGGACGCGCTCCGGCGGCCAGATAGGCGCACAGCTGATCGGTCGCCGTGATCGGTTGTGCAAGGTCGCTCTTGATGATAGTCGTCATACGTGGCTGGACTCCAGGTTAAGCAGAAACGGCTGACCAGGGGCCAGCCGTTTGTTCTCAGGAGTTGAGATAAACCGTGATATTTTCCGCGAGGGTATCAAAAACACGGGTGAACTCGGCTTCATCCCGTTCCAGCAGGGTGACGCGGAACCCTTGCTCCGCCGTACAGAAGGAAGAAAGCGGCACGGTACAGATCCCCGTTGAAGCGAGCAACGAATAGACAAAACGTTTGTCGTGCGAAATCCCCGGCTGACACAACAGCCCTTCCACCAGTTCACGCACTTCTTCGCTGACAATCGGTAACGTCTGCCGGTCGTTAAGTCCCCCCTCTTTAAAAACCACACTCATATAGAATGCCCCGTTGGTGCGATTCACCTTGATCCCAGGGACGTTTTTGAGACGCTCATAGGCGATATTTGAAAAACGCTCGTAACGTGTCACCCGTTCGCGCAGATAGTGGGAATACTCGGGATGACTGAGCAGTTGCGGAATGGCCTTCTGCGGCAGGGTTGTCGAACACACCTCGACCATCTTCGAGTTGAGAATGCTCTTCACGTACAGATCAAACATCGGATCTTTATCCGCATTGTAAACTTCAATCCAGCCGCAACGCGAACCAGGCCACGGTACTTCCTTGCTGATCCCCTTCATCGCGATCGCCGGCACATCCCCGATCAGATCGGAAATTGGTTTGGTCGACTGCCCGTTATAAACGATGTTGTGGTAAATCTCATCGGCGATAATGAACAGATCGAACTCCTTGGCAATGGCAACCACTTCCTTGAGAATCCGTTCGGGGTAAACCGCTCCGGTCGGGTTGTCCGGGTTGATGATCAGAATCGCCACGATCGCCGGATTGTATTTAATCGACAGGCGCAGGTCATCCATGTCTGGATACCAGTTATTGTCCGGGTCGAGACGGTACGACACCGGGCGCTGTCCGGCGTGGGCAGCCTCGGCAGACGAATGGGTCGAATAGGTCGGCGAGGGACCGATGACACGGGCCTCGCGGCGCAAGAAACCGTAGACCTTCTGGATCGCATCACCGAGTCCGTTGAAAAAGATGATATCTTCCGCGGTAATATGGGCCTTGCCACGGCGATTGGTCATCTCGGCAAGAAACTCGCGGGTCTCCAGCACCCCCTTGGTGGCACAGTAACCGTAGCTGCAATCTTTCATGGCCAGATCGGCGACGATCTTTTTCATCCACGCGGGAATCTTTTCTCCCTTGGCGATCGGATCGCCGATATTTTCCATATTGGTTTTGATGCCGAGTTTTTTTAATTTGTCTGCGATATCGACAATCGCACGGATTTCGTAAGTAAGTTCGCCGGCACCGATATGAACGATATTGTTACGCATGATCTTTCCCCTGGTGATCAGCCGGATACGCCCCGGCCCGAATCAAAAAGGCCATGGGATAACCCATGGCCTTAGTTATTTTCAACGTACGCAGGCGGACGTTCAGGCAACGGGCAAACGTAGCGGTCGGACCGATGCGGCCGCCGCGCGAAACGCTCGCGCTACCCTTGTTGCCTGCTTCAATTTCTGTTCCAGCTTGCGCATGATAACCTGCTCCGTCAAGGTAACACTCTGTTAGCATAGCGGAAAACAGTTGTCAATCATTTCGACCGAGTAACGAAAATTTTCGGTAAGATCAGGCCGACAACAAGATCCGCACCATCCCCAGCAACCGTGGCTTGTCAGCCTTGGAGATGTAGGCGGCGCAACCATGACGGCGGGCCTCCTCCTTGGTGATCTTCTCGGAAGTCAGCATGATCACCGGAGTAAAACGGTTCTGCCGGTTTTTATCACGCACGTAGGCAGCAACTTCAAAGCCATCCATCCCCGGCATGTTGAGATCAGTAATAACCAGGTCGAAGAGGTTGCTGAAGCAAATATCGTCGCGAACCGGTTCTTCCAGGATTTCAATCGCTTCTTCGCCGGACAGGGCCGTTACAACCTCATACTCATTTTCAAAATCGCCGGTCAGTTGCGCCAGAACCGTGGGGCTGTCATCAACGATCAGGATTCTTTTCATCAAGGGTGGACTCGCTGACGGTTAGGGAGAAAAAATATACTATTTACCAAAATAGCGACATCAATCTATCACGCCGCAGGAACATCAACAAGTGAAAGTAAAAAAGTACATCGCTCGTAATGGTTGCCCGGCGGAAATTATTTGGCCAGCGCCTTGTCCACATCATTTGTCTTGCCGATTAAAATCAGGACATCACTCCCCTTGATCATATAGGTCGGAGGGGGGGCGGGGATGAATCGATCGGTCAAAACATCCTTGATAGCGATAACGGTAACCTCAAATTTTTTGCGCAGATCCAGTTCGACCAGGGTCTTGCCGATAAATTGTGGTGGCGGTTCAGTTTCTGACAGGGAATATTCTTCCGCCAGCGGAATAAACTCCAGAACATTGGGGCTGGACATGGTGTGCGCGATCCGTTGCGCCATATCTTTTTCGGGATAGATGACATCGGTTGCCCCGACCCGTTCGAGGATTCTGCCATGGTCCTCGTTGAGGGCCTTGACGAAAATACGCTTCACCTTGAGTTCTTTGAGATAAAGGGTAATCAGCGTCGACAGGTGGGAGCGGTCACCGGTGGACACGACCACAGCATCCATCTCGTGGACCCCTTGCGCAGCCAGAAACTCCTTGTTCGCCGCCTCACCGAGAATCGCATAGGCGCAGATATCCTTGACCCCCTGCACCTTATCTTTGTCGGAGTCGATGGCCACCACCTCGTGGCCATCCGCGTTGAGCGTTTCGACCACATGGAAACCAAAGTTACCCAGGCCGATCACACAAAACTTTTTCTTCATCGTCGCTATCCTTCTCAATTTCAGCCGATCATGATGTTTTCTTCTGCATAGCGCGGCGCGAAACGTTGGGTGCGTCCGGCGATGGCAAAGGCCATGGTCAACAAGCCGACCCTGCCAACAAACATCAACAGAATGATAATGATCTTGCCCGCTGCATTCAACTTGGCGGTCGCCCCGATCGACAGACCAACCGTACCGAACGCCGAAAATGTTTCAAACAGGTAATTTAAAAATTCCCGCTGCCCCTCGTGAGCCAGATCGGGCGCCTGGACAATCAATAAACCGAACAACGCCAGGGCGACCAGGATAATCGCCAGAATCACCAGGGCCAGTGCTTTGGTGATGGCGTCGTCGGGAAGGGTGCGCCGAAACAGACTGGTGTGCGGATTACCTTTGAGGCGGCTGTAAAAAATCGCAAAGAACAACGCCAGGCTGGTCGTCTTCACCCCCCCGCCAGCGGAACCGGGAGACGCGCCGATAAACATCAGAAAAATTATCAAAAACAGCGTCGGCACCCGAAAAGCGCTGAGGTCAATCGTATTGAACCCGGCGGTTCTGGCTGTCACCGACTGGAACAGTGCCGTCCAGCTCCCTTCCGCAACAGACATCCCGGCCAAGGCATTGTCCGCTTCAAGCGCGCCGATGACGATCGCGCCATAGACGATCAAAAAAGTCGTCGTCACCAGAACAATTCTGGTGTGAAGGGAGAATTTAATTTTTTTTGTTTTTCCATTTATTCGCGCCTGTCCCACCTGGAGCAGTTCCCGAATAACCAGAAAACCGATCCCCCCCAGGATAATCAGCACCATGATCGTCGCGTTGACCAGACCGTTGGCGCGATAACCCACCAGACTGTCAGAAAAAAGTGAAAAACCGGCGTTGCAAAATGCCGAAATCGAATGAAAGGTGGCACTGTAAAGCCCCGGCCAGAAACCGAGTTGCGGGATAAAGGTCGAGGACAGCAGCAGCGCTCCGACCGCCTCGATCACCAGCGTCAGCACAATAATATCCCTGATCAGTTCCCGCCAGGAGCTGATCGGCGAAGGCATCAACGTCTCATTGATAATCCAGCGTCCCCGCGCACTGACGCCAACCCGCAGATAGATAAACAGGTAAACCGAAAAGGTCATGATCCCCAGCCCGCCGATCTGGATCAGCAACAGAACGACGCTTTGTCCAAACAGGCTGAGCCGCGTGCCGGTATCGACTACAATCAGGCCGGTGACGCACTGCGCCGAGGTGGCGGTGAACAGGGCATCGAGAAAGATCAACGGATCGCCGTTGGTCGCTGCCGGGGTTGCCAGCAGGATCGCCCCGACCAGAATGGAGGTAGCATAATAGAAGATTAAAGCCTGGGCAGGGGAAAATTTTTTCAACCTGCCCAGCAGCGCAAAACTCTGCATGTTGCCAATAAACCCTTCACTGCATGACACAACCGAACGGGTGCTGGTTACTAAGCAAAAAGCTAATCAACTTCAACCTGATTTTTCAGGTCGCCCAGCGTACGCCTGGTTAACAAATTTGGCAAGTCTCGCCATAGCTTGATGACGCCCCGGAAAAGAACAAAAAACTCCAGTCGACCGAGCAGCATGCCGGCAATCTGCACCCACAACAGCCCGTCAGGAGCTGTCGGCGATGTCACCCCGACAGAAAGACCGACCGTACCGAGCGCACTGGCAAACTCGAACAGGCTGTCTGCCAGGGGATATCCGTAAGCCGCCAGAGCACAGCCGCCGGCCAACCAGGTGAGGAGATAAAGAGCGATGTACATGACCGCTTTGCTCAAGGTTCTTGCCGAGAGAAAACGCTGACTGTCACCGATCCAGACCCTTTGTTCGGAACAGCTTCCAGGCGGCAGAAAGATTTCGTGGAACTCTTTTCTGATCCCCTTGAACAGCAGATAAAGACGGTGCTGCTTGATCCCGCCCGCCGTTGAGCCGGTGCCACCCCCGATCAACATCAGCACAATGAGGACCAGCCAGCCAAGGCTGTTCCAGCCCTCAAACCCGGTCGTCGCATAGCCGGTGGTAGTGAGCGCACTGACCGCCTGAAAAATTGCAACCCGCAGCGGCTGATCGGCCTGCAGCAGGACGCCGCACAGCAGGATTCCGCCGGTCAACAGGATCAGCCCCGCAGTCATGCGCACTTCACCGTTGCGCAGCACGGCCCACCACCGCCCCCGCCAGAGGGCATATCCGGTCATAAAATTCGTCGCCCCGAAGACCATCAACACCATGATGATCGCCTCGATCACGGGACTGTTCCAGAAGCGGATCGACTCGATTTGCGTTGAAAACCCTCCCGTGGAAACCGCGCAACAGGCATGGTTAACCGCATCAAACCAGTTCATCCCGGCAAGTTTGAGGGCCACAATCCCCCCCAGCAGATAAACGCTATAGAGGATCAACACCAACCGGGCCGATTGCCGCACCTGTGGAACCAGCTGTTCCGAACGCCCCTCCGCCATACTTAAAACCACACCTGCCGGACCGGTAATGGCACTCAGCATCAGAATGGCCAGACCGGCACCACCGCTCAGCTGCATGAGACTGCGAAAAAACAACAGCAGCAGCGAGGTACTGCGCACATCGACAACGGAAAGTCCGGTAGTCGTCCAACCGCTGGTCGATTCAAACACGGCATGCGTGACATCATGACCGGCCCAGACAAAAGGCACGGCACCGCCGATAATCGCCGTGCACCAGGTGATCATTACGACAACAGCGCCATCGGCATGCGTAACGACGGCATCTGGCTGAGGGCGAAACGCGACGTAAAGTAGCGTCCCGCAAAGGACCAGGCTGCATCCGGGGAGCAGAAAGCCCGGCACCAGCCACATTTCGGCGGGGTAGCAACCGAGCAACAGGAGGGGCGTAAGAATGATCAGGCCCAGCAGGATGAAGAGATAACCGCTATAGCCGCACAGGGTGCGATAGCGCCCGCGCAGGTAGTTCCGGTAGCGCAGGTCGTTCATTTGGCATCGTCTCCGACCAGGCTGCGCACCGCTTTATCCATGCTCTCTTCCGTGGCAATGAGGATCAACCGGTCGCCCCCATGCAGCTGACTCTCCCCCTTGGGGATCAACACCTTTCCGGAGCGAATAATCCCGCCGATGAGCACCTCCCCCGGCAGAGTGAGCGACATGATGGTCTCCCCGGCTGCGGGCGAATCTTCACGCAGCACAATTTCGGCAACAGAAACGTGTCCCTCGGCGACCGAAATCAATTTTCCGATCTCTTCGAACCCCGCCTGTTCTTCGAGAATAACCGACATAATCCGGGTCGTGGAAATAGCGACAGACACCTTGAGCTGGCGGAAAACCTCTTCGTTTTCCGGGTCATTGACCAAAGCGATGGTGCGCGGAACCTGATATATCTGACTGGCAATCTGGCACACGACCAGATTATCCTCGTCGTTCGGTGTCAGTGCCAGGACTACATCGGCTCGCCAGGCACCGGCCCCCTCGAGGATACCCGGATCGGTGGCGTCACCAACCAGAACCGGTTGATTGAGACGCTGCGAGAGTTCGCGTGCCTCTTCAGGCGACGTGGTGACGATCTGCACGGCAAACTGTTTGCGGGAAAATTGCCGGGCCAGGTAGTAAAGAATGCGCCCGCCGCCGACCAGAATGACCCTCATGACACCTCGCTGTGCTCTTTGACCAGGTGCAGAAATTCGCGCGCGGTCAAGCTGGTCGGACTGATCGTTTCGATGCCGAGGCGGCGATAGAGAGTTTCGTGCTTCGGATCGTAGACCCGGGCGATGACTTGAGGCACATCAAAAACGGTTCTGCCCACCTGGGCGACCATCAAGTTGAGTGTGTCCTTCTCCGTCACTGCCAGCAGACAACTGGCCACGTCCAAACCGGCTGCGCGCAGCACATCATGTTCGACCGCGTCACCGGAGACCTGAAAACCACTGAACCCGGCATCAAGGAGCACAAAAGCAGCAGGGTCGCGATCGATCACCACAACGCGGCTGCCGTGCTGACTGAAATGACTGGCCAGCATCGCGCCCAGCCGACCGCAGCCGACAATGACGATGTTGTCGCCTGATCGTCCTGAGCGCGTTGCCAGTTTATCCGTAGCAGGCTGTTGAATGTTCATCGACCGGACCTCCACCATAAAGCTGTACTACAAGTTGAAGCACGCTTTATGGGTGTGTCAATCGATGTCGGTAATTATTCCGGACAGATAAGGGTGCGCAGCGTGCTCCGATCGCGGTCGATGCAATCGTTTCCCTGTTGCAAAACCTGCCGGTCACAAGTATGATGTAGCGCTGAAACATTCACCCACACTTTGTCAAAGGGAGACTATCATGCCGCTGAAATCAATAATCCTGACCCTGACCATCGTTATCTTCTCTGTGGCGTTGGCCTGTGCTGTTCCCGCCGGTCGCCAACTCGAATTCACCAAAAGTGCTATGGGAAAAGTCATCTTCGACGGCAAACAGCACAACGCTGTCGCTAAAGGCTGCACGGAATGTCATAACAAGGACACCTTCCCGAAAATGAAACAGGGAACGGTCGAGATCAAGATGGACGCCATTTATGCCGGCAAGCTCTGCGGCATCTGCCACAACGGCGAGCGCGCTTTCAACGCCAAGGGCAACTGCATCAAATGTCATAAACGTTAGACCGGCACCTGCGTTTCGAACGACAACGGGTAGAGTGCGCGAGGAACGAGCCGCGACCTTATCCTGTGGTCGGTGAACCCGGCATGGTCTGTGGAAGGTGATCGAACAGCACCTTGTAGGGGCACCCCTTGCGGGTGCCCGCCTTGCCGATGGGCACCCGCAAGGGGTGCCCCTACAAATCGCCTTCGCCATCCTCGATCATCCCTGGGTCGATGCGGCGGTACGCATTGCCATGACCGTCGGGCGAGTGGCGCGGAATGAAGACGTGGGAACTCTGGTCACGGTGACCGATTAGCGGGGAGGAGACGGGGAAGGAGTTTTTGTCGAACTGTCCACGCAGCGGGGGATTCTGCATGCGGATCTGACGGCGGGGGCAAATGTAGTTGGCTGTGAGCCATTACTGGCAAACGCAGAGATTGAAAACCGTGGAATACAGCTGATCGGGACAGGTTTCGTTGTAACACCAGAAGAGGGCAAGCAACGCGGTCTTGGTCGCATTCCCGGCTTGGAAGCCCACATTCGCCCCTACCTGAACGGGCGAGATCTAACCGCCACGTCGCGTGGGGTGATGGTAATTGACCTGTTCGGTCTCGGTGCAAATGAGGCTAGAAAGCTTTTTCCCGAGGTCTTTCAGTGGGTCATGGAACGAGTTAAGCCGGAACGTGACCAGAACTCTCGCGCAACTTACCGGGAAAATTGGTGGCAACTCGGTGAGAACCAACCGCGAATGCGTGAAAGCTTTGTCGGGCTCAATCGTTTCATTGCAACAATTCTTACCGCCAAGCACCGTATTTTCACGTTTCTTGACAGTTTCGTACTTCCCGACCAAGGTCTTGTTTGCATCGCCAGCGATGACACCTTTCACCTCGGCGTTCTTTCCAGCCACATCCACGTCGTTTGGGCACTGGCGGCTGGAGGAAATCTGGGTGTCGGCAACGATCCCCGCTACAACAAGACTCGCTGCTTTGAACCCTTCCTGTTCCCCGCCGCCAGCGACGAGCAAAAGCAGACCATCCGCAACCTCGCCGAGCAGCTCGACGCCCACCGCAAACGCCAGCAGGGCTTGCATCCCGACCTGACCCTGACCGGCATGTACAACGTGCTGGAGAAGTTGCGGGAGACCGAAATCCCCCCCCCACCCCCCTTTGACAAAGGGGGGTGGGGGGGGATTTTAACCGCCAAAGAAAAAACGATCCACGAACAAGGGTTGGTCGCCATCCTCAAGCAGCTTCACGACGAACTCGACGCCGCCGTCTTTGCCGCCTACGGCTGGCCCGCCACCCTCAACGACGCCGAAATCCTCGAAAAGGTCGTCGCCCTCAACCGCGAACGCGCACGAGAAGAAGAGCAAGGCCTGATCCGCTGGCTGCGTCCCGAATACCAGCAGCCACACGGCGCTCAGATCACCATTCAAGACGACTTTAACCTCGGCGAAGAGGCCGTTAAAATCGCCCCCAAAGCCAAACTTCTCTGGCCCAAAACCCTTCCCGAGCAGGTGCAAGCCGTCCGCGCCGCCCTCGCCAGCGCCGCCGCCCCGATCACCGCCGAAACCCTCGCCCGCACCTTCCAGCGCGCCCGCGCCGACAAGGTTGGTGAGTTGCTCGAAACTTTGGCAGCGCTGGGGCAGGTACGGGAGGTAGAACCGGGGAGCTTTGTGGTGTAAATCGTCGTCGGGTTAGCGAAGCGTAACCCGACGACCAGCTTTGTGAAAATATAAGGGGAGGTCAAATGGCGAACAAGACCAGATCCGAAATCCAAACAGGAAATAGCCGCTCATTTTTATCTTGCTTTTCTGTAACCACTCATGGTAGAAAGACCAATCAAAGTAAGTTTGTGTAGATTTTTTGTCGCCCATCAGACTGACAAGGTGTCAGTTTGGACCCAAAACACAGACCCGGCTGGGTGTGTGTTTTTCATTTTGGGCGGTCGGCGTCTGCACAACAAAAAAAGTTCTCAAAAAGAGAACGTGGAGAAAAAAGATGGCAGAAGGTACAGTAAAGTGGTTTAACGACGCAAAAGGTTTTGGTTTTATCGAGCAGGACAATGGACCCGATGTGTTCGTTCATTTTTCCGAAATCCAAGGCGATGGCTTCAAATCTCTCGTTGAGGGAGACCGCGTGACTTTTGATGTCACTCAAGGTCAAAAAGGTCCGCAGTCGGCCAACGTGCGCAAAATCTAAGAGATTTCGCATATATGTAAAAAGAGCCCCACGGATTTTCGTGGGGCTCTTTTTTACTTGCCCCGCCCCACCCCGTTCACAACGCCAAACTCTGGAAACTTTCCACCTGAAAGGGATTATCACATGGCAAGAAAACCCAACTATGGTTTTGAAAAACGTCAGAAAGAGATTGCTAAAAAGGCCAAAAAAGAAGAAAAGAAAATGCGCAAAGTCGAAGACAGCATTATCGAGGATGCTGAACTGGCTGCCAGCGAATCTCCCGTCACCGAACAGGAAAAAGAGTAACCAGAACTTTTCCACCCTCCTTGCTTATTGTCAACATCGGCACAATCCGTTGTCTTTCCTGAAACAACCGTGACCGCATGGCGGAGCAGGACCCTTGCACCAAAAAGGGGCGAATGTTCCCCGCGAAGGGAAAGCAATCCGCCCACCACACCGCCGATTTCCCACTACCAAACCGATCACAGTCGTGTTATCATCTACCATTAATCACATAACGTCGTTTTACCGATACTTTCCTATCTTGAAAGAATTTGAATATATTCAGGATTAATGGTATCTTTTACGCAGATTTCCGGGCTGCTGCAAACAGCTTCTCGCCCAAAATTTTCCTGGATCAATGGCGACGCACATGAGTGTTATCAAGCAACTTCAAGAGACCGAACCATTCAACCAGCTTCCGCAAGAGGTGTTTGCACAGATACGCGCAGCCGCACAACTGGAGGTTTTCCCCAAAGGGATCAACATCTTCAGCCAGAACGCCAAACCGACCGGGTTTCTTTACGTTATCAAAGGGGGGTTGGTCGAAGTCATCGTCCATACTCCCGGAGGTGGGGACATGGTCGTCGATTACCGGCGTGAAGGCGACATTTTCGGTGGCACGCCCATTTTTACCGGCGAGCCCTATACCGGCGGCGCCCGCACCGTGAAGGCGACCGAGTGTTATCTGATCCCTGAAAGCATTCTCCAGCAGGTCAGCAAGAACCATCCACAACTGCGCGACTACTTCACCCGCATGGTTCTCTCGCGCGTCAAGAACCTTTACTCCGATATCGTCACAGAACACAGCCGTAAAGCACTCACCCAGATGGAGGCCTTTCCGTTTCAGAAGCGCCTCTCGGAGATCATGTCGGCCCCGGTCGAAACGTGTGGTTCCGGTACCACCGGTGAACAGATTGCCATACAAATGGTGCAAAAAAATGTTGGCTCGGTGGTGGTGGTTGACGAATACAACGCCCCGATCGGGATTGTCACCGAACGTGATCTGATCGTTAAAGTGATTGCAACCGAAAAAATCGACCGCAAGACGATTCAGGCTCACGAGTTGATGAGTGAGCACATTTATTCAATGCCCCCGGACAGCTTTATGTATGAAGCCATGTCATACATGATCGGTCACCGCATTAAATATCTGCCGATCGTAGACCGCGATGAAATCGTCGGCATCGTCACCCAGCGCGATCTGATGCGCTTTCGCAGTCAAAAAGCGATGCTGTTGGTCGGCGCGATCAACGAAACCAATGACATTGCCACGCTGGCGCACATTAAAATCGAAATCGCTACCGTTGCCCAAGGACTGCTGTTGGAAACCCGCAGTACTCCGGAAGTGCTGGAAATAATCTCCTATATCCACCACGGTATCATCCGCCGTGTCTACGACCTGTGCCATGCTGAAATGCTTGCCGAGGGCTACCAGCAGCCTGACATCCGCTTCGCCTTCATGATCATGGGCAGTGGCGGACGTCGCGAAATGCTCCTCGGACCGGATCAGGACAATGCCTTTATCTACGAGGATGTCCCGGACGAACGCATGGCGGAGATCGACGCCTTCTTCGTTCCTTTCGCTGACAAGCTTGTCACTGCGCTGGAAAAGGTCGGCTATCCCTTATGTAATGGCGAAGTCATGGCCAACAACCCCGAATGGCGCGGGCGAATCAGCGACTGGCACAACCGGATCCACAAGTGGGTAAACGCTCCGGAACCGCAGCGGGTGAGAAACTCATCGATTTTCTTTGATTTCACCGTCCTGGCCGGAGACAGCAAGCTGGTCACGGACCTGCGAACGATCGTCAATCTGACCATTCGTCAATTTCCGGCGTTTCTTTTCCACATGATGTCGCTCGACCTGAGCTTCAAGGTCCCCATCGGTCTGTTGGGGAGATTTATTCTCGATAAAACAGAAAAACACAAAGGGCATATTTCTGTGAAGCAGGGAGGAAGTATCTATATCGTCGACTGCGTGCGCATGTTTGCCCTTGAGCACGAACTGACTGAGTTGACCACCCTTGATCGACTGACGGCACTGGTAAAGCGCAATGTGTTCGCCCCGGAAACGGCCGAACACATCCGCGCGGCGCTCGAAGCCCTCAACTTTCTGCGTCTGCGCAATGAAATTACACTGGCACAGGAAGGCAAAATCCCGACCCACTTCCTCGACCCCTACGCGCTGTCGAAACCGGAGCAGGATCTGCTCAAGGAAGCGCTTCACGCCGTCAGCAAATTGCAGGATTCAACCAAGCGCCATTTCGGTCGCGGCCAGATGGGGTAAATTTGCTCTTTTCTCCCTTGATAATGATAATATCCCGCCATGCCTGAACCACACCCATCCCTGTCGACACTCGGCTGGGACCATTTTTTTCAGCAACAGCTAACTCGCCAGGAACTGGCAGAGACTGTCCCCGTGCGCGTCTTCGCCGCCCAGGGAAATAGTGTCGATGTCGTCGGGGCGGCGGAACGACGTCTGCTCTCGCTGCCAGGTCGGTGGAAAACCCTCCCCCCCGAGGATCGTCCGACCGTCGGTGACTGGCTGTTGCTGGGCAGCGATGGCCAGCCCGCTCGACTGCTCGACCGCAAAAGCGTCTTCTGTCGCAACGCCGCCGGTCAGGATACGCGGGTGCAACTGCTGGCAGCAAATGTCGACACCCTCTTTATCGTTTCCTCGTGCAATCGCGATTTTAACCCTTCACGCCTGGAACGTTATCTGGCGCTGGCGCTGGAAGCCGGAGTCGAACCGGTCATGGTCCTGACCAAGGTTGATCTGATCGATGATCCCTCGGCATTCGTCATTCAGGCGCGCCAGTTGCGACCCGGCTTGCTGGTCGAGACGATCAACAGCAAAGACCCCGCTTCGGCAGACATTCTTCGTCGCTGGTGCGGTGTTGGCCGTACCGTGGCGCTGGTCGGCTCTTCCGGCGTCGGCAAATCAACCCTGATCAATACCTTGCTTGCCGAAACAGTGCAGGAAACCGCGGCAATCCGCGCAGATGACTCCAGGGGGCGTCACACCACCACCGCTCGCACCCTCCATCTGCTCCCCGGCGGAGGGCTGCTCCTTGACAGTCCCGGCATGCGCGAGCTGCAACTTGGTGATTGTGAAAATGGCATCGCCTCCCTCTTTGCAGAAATCGCGCAGGTTGCTCGGCGCTGTCGATTCAGCGACTGTCGCCACCAAGGGGACCCCGGTTGTGCGGTGCAGCTGGCGGTTGACGCGAATGAACTCGATCCGCGCCGACTGAGTAATTACCTGAAGCTGCTGAACGAGCAGGATCGCAACGCTGAAACATTGGTTGACAAACACCGTCGCAAAAAGGATTTTGGAAAATCCTACAAAAAATCGATGGCGGCCAAACTTGACGAGCGCAGCCGCTACTGAACCATGCCGATCCAAAAACTCCCCTGGTCGATCGATAAAACACCACTGATGCTCGCGCCGATGCAAGGGCTCACCAATCGTGCACTGCGTGCCCTGTTTGCGGAGCAGTATGCTCCCGATACCCTTTTTACCGAATTCATCCGGGTCGGGCCGACGGAACGCAAGCAGATCAAAAAGGGTGATTTGAATGCAATCTGTGCTCAGGAGAACGGTATTCCCCTGGTCGTGCAACTGATCGGTCATGGCCGCGAGACACTCGTCAGTGCTGCCCAAGCGGCACAACAGGCCGGGGCGGTACATCTCAATCTCAATCTCGGCTGTCCTTACGGGCGCATGACCAGCGGGCTGACCGGCGGCAAGATGTTGCAACGCCCCGAGCTGCTGAATGAAATCCTGCCCGCCTTGCGCGAAGTCATCGCCGGAACGTTTTCGGTCAAGGTCCGCGCCGGCTACGATCGACCGGAACAGATTTTTGACCTGTTGCCCCTCTTCGAACGCAGTGCTCTGGATTTTCTGGTGCTGCATCCGCGCACCGTTGTGCAGCAGTACAGCGGTGCGGCGGACCACGGCCTGACTGCCGAGGTGGTGCGCCGAACCTCCATTCCGGTGATCACCAACGGTGATATCCGCACCGCCGCAAACGGGCGGCGCATCCTTGCAGAAACCGGCGCGACCGGCTTGATGCTTGGTCGCGGGGCTATTGCCGACCCCTGGCTGTTTGCTCGGTTGCGCGGGGAAACAGCGGATATTGCCTCAGCGCAGGAACGGGCTGACCAGCTGCGTGGTTATCTGCGCCAGTTATTTGAACGCTACCAGCAGTTGTACTGTGGCGAGAAACAAGTTCTCGATCGGATTAAAAATGTGTTTTTATGTCTTGATGACAGGGAATTCATTGAGGACTTCAAAATGTTGAAACGCTGCCGGACGAGCAGCGAATTTCTGCGCCAGGTCGACGCGCTGCGCCGCTGAAACAGCTCAGCGCACCCTGGTCTGTTGAACAAAGTCAAATGCTGTAATCTTTTGCGCCAGTTCCAGCAGATCGCAGGAATATCGTTTGCAACGAATGTGGTAATCGATCGTTGTGGTGCCGACCGACCGATCCTGAGCAAAACCAACCTTAAGCACACTGATCTGACGTTCAGAGAAGAACGCCTCCAGCGCCGTCGTGGCCGCGCCCAACGGCGGATCGCAAACCACCGTAACCGAGTAGTAATGGTCAATGGCAAGATGGCGGCTCAGGTTTTTCAGAATGGCCAGGGTCAACAGTGAGATCAGGGCGCCACTGAAGGCCAGCTGATAAAGTCCCGCACCGCAGGCCATACCGATCCCGGCCCCTACCCACAAAGTTGCCGCCGTTGTCAGGCCACGAACATTCTGCTTTTCCTTGATGATCACCCCCGCTCCGAGAAAACCGATACCGGTAATGATCTGTGCCGCTACTCTGGCAGGATCGATCCGCAGGACACTTTCGCTGCCAAGGCCAGCATACTTGAGATAGTAATGTTCGGAAACAATCATCATCAGCGCCGCACCGACGCAGACCAACAAGTTGGTACGCAGGCCGGCACTGCGTCCGCTGCGTTCACGTTCGTAGCCAAGGAGCGCCCCGACAAGGACCGCGCTTCCCAGGCGCAACAGAATTTCTACATCGAATGTCGACAGAAATGGCACGACAGTCCCTTTCAAGTGGTACTAGCTCACCGGAGGTAGATATTCATGGACTTTGGCGACCAGGCTTTCGGGGGTAAAAGGCTTTTGCAGATAGCCGTCAGCCCCCGCTTGTAGCGCCAGTGCCCGCAACTCCTCCTCCGGTTTGGTCGAAATCAGAATCACCGGAATGTCGCGACTCTGTTTGCGCCGCTTCAGTGCCATGACCTTGCGATCACCGGTCATCAACGGCATAACAACATCGAGGAAAATCAAGTCGGGAGGGTCCTGCGCATAGATCAGCTCATTAGAGTAAACGGTGGTATCGGAGATTGAGACACGAAACCCCGCACCGGTAAGAAAATCTTTGGCGATCGTCAACAACAAAAGATCATCATCAATAACAACAATATGCCTGGCCATCACCATCGATCCCTTTCTTCGGCAGCATAAAACCAGATAAAATTAACCGATATCCCCGGAGAAGGCAAGCAGTGGATTAATCCCCATCCTGAAGAATCGCGCCTGAACTGATTTCGAAAAGTGATATTTCCGGTGGCGACAGCCACCGTAACGGTGGTCCCCAGGTACCGGTCCCGCGACTGGCATAAAGATATCCCCCTGCCTCCAGGGCGGTCAGCCCGTCCTGGAGGGGGTAGGCCAGCCCCGTCAACAGGTTGAAAGGAAAAATCTGGCCCCGATGTGTATGCCCGGAAAGTTGCAAATCGAAACGTCCGGGAGTGTCGGGATCGATCGCGGGGCGATGTTTGAGGAACAGGATATACGGTGTTGCGGGGAGGTTCGCCAACAGTTGCGCTGCGTTGATCGGCGCTTGCAGCGCGGGATCATCAATGCCGACAACCGTCAGATATTCATTGACGGCAACCGCCTGTTGACGCAACAGTGTAAAGCCGCTCTTTTCTAAAAAAGCGCTGCTTTGTTCGCGTCCGGCATACATTTCGTGGTTGCCGTTCACGGCAAACTTGCCCAGAGGCGGGTTGATGGAACGCCACAACTCGCTCAGGCCATCGAGATGATTGATGCGGGCATCGACCATATCACCGGTCACCACCAGCAGATCGGGACGCAGCGATTGCAGTCGCGCAATCACCGGTTGAAGAACCGCTTCACGATTGATCAACCCCAGATGCAGGTCGGAGACTTGCGCGATGCGGATCGTGGCGGCGGCAACCGGGAGTTTATGACTGCTCAGACGAATCGTTTCAACGCGCAGGTCGCGAGCCTCAAAGAGGCCATAGCCCGCAATCACGACAGTGATCAGCAAAACCAGCCGCGCGCTGTGCCTGTTGCATAAGTCAACCTGAGCGAAAGCAGGCTTGAAGCGCGCCGTCGCCAACAAGATCATTTCGCCAATGCCCAATCCGGCAAAAGCGCTGAACGCCAGAAAGAGCAGCCCCATCCAGATATAACCGAGCCAGGCGGCAAGCCGTGCGGCCGATTCAAAACCGCCGTGTTCCAGTAACCAGGTTATCAGCGGTGTAAACAACATCACCACCATCCAGCCAACGACGAGCCGCGAGCGGGTCGAGCCTGGCGGCAGCAACGGTCGGATACCACGCAACACCAGCAGATGCATCAGGGAGTAAATAAACAAAAAAACCAGTAAAAACCAGGGCACGGCATATTCCAGAGAGCTTGTCCCCCGTATCGACGCTGACGTTCAGGGGGAACGCAAGAGATCAGTTGCGATGTTCGTCAATTTCGGCGGCGGTGAGCACCGGCATTTTCTGCAATCGCTTGTAATAAAAATTCTGTCCGTAAAGTACCGCAGCCGGGTTATGTCCGGTGACGCGATCCTTGACCACCAGGGTGGTGGTTGGCGCGTCAGAGTATTTGTTAAACAGCATGTCGTGCCCGACACAAAGACCGACAATGATGTTCATGTCGGTTCCCGCCTGGTTGAGCAGCTCGGCCTGGGCGATTGGATTGCAGGCGGGTTCAAAACTCCCCGGACGCACCTTGTCCTCCTCCTTCAGCTGGAGCGACAGTTTGTCGATACTTCCGGCCTTGCAGCACACCGACAACACCTCAAACCCCTGGGCAATGAGGATATCGGTGAGTCGCTGCGTTTCATCAAGCAAGCCCACACACGTACCGATGCCAATCCGCGAAAAGCCCATCAACTTGGCCAGCGCAATGGTATCTTCAACCCGCGTCCAGCGGGCATTCACTGCGTCGGAACCGGGGACCGGCTGATAGCAAAGCCCCTCCACCTTCGCCGCAACACGCGCCAGCCGCGCATCAAAGTCATCTCCGGTGTATTTTTGAAACGCCGCCTCAATGAGCTCCGTTTCGCTCCCGGACGGGCAATACCCTGGGCGCGCCGGGCCCTGGCCGGGAGGACTCCAGCAATGGGTACTTCCCTGCTTACTCCAGACGTCCGCGCAATCCGCGCAGATCAATTTGTTCTTCGTTTTATTGGGCATCAGATTCTCCTCCCTGTCGGGAACTCGTTGAAGATATTATGAACCAGGCATGCTGTCGTTACAAGCGCGTCAGGTTCACCGCATAATGCTCGGCGTTGTCAGGCAAGTAAAATTAAAAAGCCCCGCATCCGAAAATGCGGGGCTTTTACTGATTGTTCACACCGGACTATGCTTTTTGGACGTTCGCCGCCTGCGGGCCTTTGGGACCATCCTGCACATCAAAAGTGACGCGCTCACCCTCCACCAGAGACTTGAACCCTTCACCGGCAATGGCCGAGAAATGAACAAAGACATCGGGACCATCATCCTGAGCAATGAAACCAAAACCCTTCGAATCGTTGAACCATTTGACTGTACCTTGTGCCATTTTCTTTACTCCTTCAACTTCATCTACGCTTGAGTCCTGCTTGGTCGTGCCCGGACCCAAAACAAAAAACCGCACAGACCCTTTGTCGGTGCGGTTTGACTCTTTTTCATAGAGAGGTCAGTTGCTCCCGACCCATGTCCCTGCCCACAAATACAAATGTCTTCAGTTGAACCTTTTTAACCTCGTTTGCCACAAAAATTCAAGTATTTTTTTTCTGCGTGATTGAAACCGTTTTCCTTGCTATAAAACTTCACTGTGACGGCACACAGTCAATTCCCCGTAATCCGGCGTTGCGCGTGCAATCCAAACGCCGGAACTTGCTCTTTTAAAAGCGTTTGGTTTCTGCCATACTAGCCGCCTTTTTCATAAAGGGGCACGAACTCTCATGGCACTGCTCAGCATCCGCAATCTGTCTCTCGCCTTTGGCGGGCCACCACTGCTGCACGACATTTCGCTGCAAGTCAACAAGGGTGAACGCATCTGCCTGCTCGGGCGCAACGGCATGGGCAAATCAACGCTCCTCAAGTTGATTGCCGCCGAGCTCCCCCCTGACTCCGGAACCATTGAGCGTCAGCAGGGGTTGCAAATTGCATCCCTGCCGCAAGAGGTGCCACGCGATCTGACCGGCAGTGTCTATGCTGCAATCGCCGCTGGACTTGGCGAGCCGGGCCGACTGTTGAGTCGTTATCGCCACTTGAGTGTTGCCGTTGAGGCGGGGAACGAAGGGATGCTCCCCCGGTTGCTCGACATCCAGCATGATCTCGACCGCATGTCAGCATGGGCTCTGCAACCGCGGATAGAGCAGCTCCTCTCTCAGCTCAAGCTGGACGGCGATGCGCCAATCGCCCACCTTTCCGGAGGCATGGCACGTCGGGCGCTGCTGGCGCGAGCGCTGGCCGGAGAACCGGACATCCTGCTCCTTGACGAACCGACCAACCACCTCGACATCGATTCGATCGACTGGCTGGAGAACTTTCTCAAACGCGAAAGTTTGACCCTGATTTTTGTCACCCATGATCGCGCCTTTTTGCGCGCCCTGGCAACCCGGATCATCGAAATTGACCGCGGTCGACTCTACGATTTTGCGTGTGACTATCCAACTTTTTTACTCCGCAAGGAAGAGCAGCTTCACGCCGAAACACTGGAGTGGCAACGCTTCGACAAAAAACTTGCGGAAGAAGAAATCTGGATTCGTAAAGGGATCAAGGCCCGCCGCACCCGCAACGAGGGGCGCGTGCGCGCTCTTAAACAGATGCGCGATGAACGGCGCAAACGCCGCGAACGTCTCGGCAATGCGCGACTCGGCGTGCAGGAAACAGAACGCAGCGGCAAGCTGGTCGCGGAACTGACCGATGTCACCTTTGGTTACAACAGCGCTCCGACAGATAAACCGTTGATTCGTAATTTTTCGACAACTATCCTGCGCGGTGACCGGATCGGCATCATCGGAGCGAATGGCGCAGGCAAAACGACCTTGATCAAACTGCTGATCGGCGAACTTCAGCCACTGAGCGGCACGGTCAAACTCGGGACACATCATGAAATCGTCTATATCGACCAGTTGCGCGACCAGCTTGATCCCGACAAAACCGTTCAGCAAAACCTTGCCGGTGAGCAGGATACGGTACAGGTCGGCGGTCAAGCGCGGCACGTCATCGGTTATCTGCAAGATTTTCTCTTTACCCCTGAACGCGCGCGCACCCCGGTGCGCATCCTTTCCGGCGGGGAGCGCAACCGCTTGTTGCTGGCCAAACAATTCATGCGTCCCGCCAACATTCTGGTTCTCGACGAACCGACCAACGATCTCGATCTGGAAACCCTTGATCTGCTTGAAGAGCTGCTCGCTGATTTTCCCGGCACGATTTTCCTGGTCAGTCACGACCGGGCATTTATTAATCAAGTCGTGACCAGCACAATCGCTTTTGAGGGTGATGGCCGCGTCGTCGAATATGTCGGCGATTATGACGACTGGGTACGCCAACGTCCGGTGATTGAATCTGCCCCTCCTCCAATGAAAGAAAAGAAGGAAAAACCGCCGCGCGAACGGCAACGCAAACTGACTTTCAAGGAAAAGGGTGAGCTGGAGGGACTGCCGCAACACATCGATGCCCTCGAAGCGAAACAGGCCGAGCTGCATCAACGGATGGCCGATCCGAACTTCTACCGTGAGGCAGGAGCACAAATGACCGAACTCAAAGCGCAGCTGGAAACGGTCACCAGGGAGCTGGAAAATGCCTTCGCACGCTGGGAAGAACTTGCTGCGCTGGTGGAATAAAGAAGCTGCATTGGCAACATTTCCACATTTTTGCGCTATAGTATTGAGGAAACTCAAGGAGGACAGATGGTTATCGGCCTGTTGAAAGAGATCAAACGAGGGGAAAACCGGGTCGCACTAACCCCGCTCGGAGTCGCCGCGCTCGTTGCTCGCGGTCATCAACTCCTGGTCGAAGCAGGTGCGGGGAACGGGAGCTTGATCCCGGATGAGGCCTATCAAAACGCCGGTGCAAAGATCGTCACCACGGCACCTGACATCTTCTTTCGTGCTGAGATGATTTTACGCGTCAAGGAACCGCAACCGAGTGAATATCCTCTTGTTCGGTCGGGCCAAATATTTTTTACTTTTTTCCATTTCGCCGCTTCAGAAGCTTTAACCCGGGCGATGATCGACAGTGGCGCCGTCTGTATCGCTTACGAAACTGTTGGTGATGATCGTGGCGGGCTACCGATTCTGCTGCCGATGAGCGAAGTTGCCGGACGTATGGCCGCGCAGGAAGCGGCTAAATACCTTGAACGCGGGGCCGGGGGACGCGGTATTTTGCCTGGTGGCGTTGCCGGGGTCATGCCCGCCACCATCGTCGTCCTCGGCGGCGGCACTGTCGGCACCGAGGCCGCCCGCATCGCCTGTGGTCTCGGTGCGAAGGTTTATCTGCTCGAAACAGATGCTGACCGGCTGCGTTATCTCGCAGCAACACTGCCAAAAAATTGTATCGTGCTGTTGTCGAATCCGCCACAAATCCGCGCCCTGCTTGGTCAAGCCGATGCAATCATCGGTGCCGTCCTGCTCCGCGGGGCGAAAGCACCACACCTGATAACCAGAGACATGCTCTCCCTGCTGCAACCGGGCGCGGTCCTGATCGATGTCGCCATCGATCAAGGGGGGTGCTTCGCAACGTCGCGGCCAACGACGCATGAAGAACCGATCTTCATTGTTGACGGCATCCTCCACTACTGCGTCGCCAATCTTCCTGGCGCAGTGCCGCTCACCGCGACGCCAGCGCTGACCAACGCCACCCTGCCTTATATCGTTGCCCTGGCAGATCAGGGCTGGCGCGCTGCGGCGCGCAACGACGCCCGGATTGCAGCGGGAATCAATATCGTGCACGGTCAGGTGACGTGTGCCGCCGTTGCCGAGGCGTTCGGTCAGACACACACCGGGATCGAAGCGATCCTGAACCGGAGCTGACGCACAGCACCCAACCTCAGCCCTCGAAAAGACGGCATAACAATTGCGTATTTTTAGCCATTATCGCTATAAACTTTATACAAGGGAAGCATCCCGCGATGATTCTTCAGAAAAAAATCCTGGTCGTCGATGACGACCTGCTGATTCGAAAACTGCTCATTGATGCACTATCCTGCCCGGAATACCAGGTTATCGAAGCCTCCGACGGTAGCACCGCACTTGATGCCTTCGGTAAATTTCACCCCGATCTGGTTATCCTCGATCTCTTCATGCCCGTGATGGACGGCTTCCAGGTCTGTCAAAATATTCGCTCCACCGCGACAACGCCCCACACCCCTGTCATCGTATTGACGGCACTGGAAGATGCCGACTCGATCCAGCGTGCGTTTGAACTCGATGTTGCTGATTTTCTGTTCAAGCCACTACGGGTTGAATTAATCAAACATCGCGTCAAAACGATCCTCAATAGAGCACAAACGTCACCATTAACCCCCATATCCCCTCACGAGGGTGCCGCGATCATTGAGAACATTCCCGACCCGATCATCATCTACAACACGCAGATGGAAGTAGTCTGGGTCAATGCGGGTGCCAGGCGCTATTTTGACCGGTCGGAAGACCAGATCATTGGTCTTTCATGCAGCACCCTCTGCCAGATGAGAGCGTGTGAACAAGATCTCACCTGTATCAATCAGCGCTGCATCAAGGAAGGAAAAGTGCTCACCGGAATGAGTCACCATCCTGATGGGACGATCTGGGGGCTAAGGGTCTTTCCGCTACGCAACGATCTTGCCGGGTTCGATAAAATCCTCTGCCTGGCACACGATATTACCGAAAAGGTCAAACTCCAGGCTGACGCGGCCTATGCTAACCAGCTGGTGCACATCGGTGAACTGGCAGCCGGGATCGCTCACGAAATCAACAACCCGTTAAACGGCATCATCAATTACAGCCAGGTCATGCTCAACCAGTTGACAGCTGACAATCCGCTCCACGAACTGGCGTCCAAAATCAACCTTGAAGGTGAGCGTGTTGCGCGGATCGCAAACTCGCTGTTGAGTTTCTCCTGGCGTGGACGCCAGCGCGGGATGAGTTTTGAAAATCTCTGTGACGTAATCTCGGATGTGCTGGTCATCGCCCAGCCACGGCTACAGATTGACGGCATTCACGTCGTCTGCAATGTGCCCCCATCGCTGGAAGAGGTCGAGATGAACCGCCAGGCAATTCAGCAGGTCCTGCTCAACCTCTTTGACAATGCCTGCTATGCGTTGAATGAACGCCACGGAGAGCGTGACGATGCGAAAATTCTGGAGCTGAGCTCCCGCCGCACGGAGGTCAACGGCAAGGACTATATCGAACTGGCGGTCAAAGACAACGGATCAGGCATTCCGGCCAGGCAAATCGGTCTCCTCAAGATGCCCTTCTTCACCACTCGCCCGGAAGGGGCCGGTTCAGGCATCGGGCTGAGCATCGCTCATAAAATCATCAAGGAACACCATGGCGAACTGCTGATCGACAGCGTGGAAGGGGAGGGCACCACGATCAGGCTGCTTTTCCCGTGCACTGCCGGTGCGGCGCGCGGCACCGGCAAGTGACCTCCTGCCGGGAAGCGCTCAAGCTCCCCCGGCAGATAGTGGCGTCAGCACCGTCGCGAATGTTTCGCCGTTTGTCTCCAGGTAGATGACCCCCCCGGCAACAGTCAGGGCCCAGGTGAAAGAACGCTCCAGCCGGGGGACAAGTTCCGCAATAAACGGGTCATCCACCCCATAACAGACAATATTTTCAGCGCGCGGCAACTTCGGTAAATGCCGTTCTTTCCAGCGACGCAGACCACTCCCGTAAGCGAACAGAACCACTCGTTCAACATGGTGTCCAGCTTTCAGCAGGCGTTCAGCCTCGGGCAACCCAACTTCAATCCAGCACTGAGTTCGTCCATCCACACCCTTCACCCACAGATCCGGCTCATCGCCGGAGCTGATTCCCTTGGTGAAAACCAGCCCTTCTTCGTAACACCATGCATAGGCCAAAAGGCGCACAATCAGGCGCTCGGCGGTCTCGGAAGGATGGCGCGCAACGGTAGCGCGCAACGCCACGTAACGGTCACGATCGCTGTCGGCAAGATCAATAGCGACACGGTAAATTATTGGCGGCAGAGCCATGATGAAAAATTCTCAGTGGTAAAACAGGTAAGAGGCCAGGCAAAATTCAATTCATTTTTGCCCCTGCCGGACCGCATTCGGAGCGACTACGGGCTTATACTCAAATTTCCAGTCACGGTAACTTTTCGCTCCGGCGAAAGTGGCATATTCCTCCGGAAAACCGTCCTGACGAAACGGTTCTTGATCGCTGGTGCTTCGCACGCCCTGAATCCGCCCGCCTGGGTCCCTGATTAACTCCCAGTCCTTGCCCGTCAGCGGATCGTTATACAATTGGCGAATATGCCGCATCACCTCAAGCGAGCGAGGATCCCTGAGCAGATCTTTCAACTCCCGTGGATACAGTCTGACCCCGCCGTGCCCCTTTTCGTAATATTGTCGGATCGCGTTGCGATACTGGTCCCCGCGCCAGAACAGCTCCTTTTCCCGCGAACGTTGCACCAGCGACGACCAGGTCGAGCCAGCCATGCCGACGGAAAGACCGATGAGCGTCACCGCGACCAGCACGGCGAGCAGCGTGAATCCACGTTGATTTTTTGCGAGGAGATAAATAAAATGCTGTTTTTTCATGGCCAACAGCTCAAAATATTGACATACCCTTACGTATGCAGAGTTAATCCGATGAACAAAACACCCCCCAGGTAACACATCGACAGGAGCATTGGTTCGCTGTTTATCAGCGCCGGGATGACGAAAGGAAGCCGCAGCACAACCGGCTGAAAATACAGGATGGAATGGCACACTATGTGCTTTTGAGTAGTGTATTCAGCAGCGAAGCAACACCAACCCGACCCCGGAAAGATTACCCATGACTCCGCAAAGTTCCGACATAACCCGCGAGCAACATCATATGCTGCTTGATCGTTTCGTTCAAGATCTGCAGAAACGCGGTTATAATAACATTCATACGCGTTATCTCAATGGATTCAACATGGAGCAACCTGGCGACACCATCCGCCACAGTGACGGCGCACCGCTTGTGCCCGACATTTACGCGGAAAAGAACGACAATTGCTTCATCTTTGAGGTGCAATTGGCTGAAACAATCGGCTCGCAAAAGACCCTCGAACAGCTGCGTTTATTGTCCCGCTGCGCCAGGCAGAACAACATCTATTTCTATCTGGTCGTCCCTGAAGAAATCCACACCGAAGCAAAAAACATCATGGAAGCACTTCCCGAGCGCGACGCACATAAAACATTTGTCATGTCCCTGTAGCTTCTTCCAGTGTTTCAAGGGGGCACCTCACCGTGCAAAATTTGCATCGTGCAAGGAAGACTGAGCTAATGCGCCTCACGCCAGTTGTTGCCAACACCAATATCAACCGCCAGCGGTGTTGAAAGCTGCGCCGCCCCTTCCATCTCCTCGCGAACCAGGTCGCGCACAATCTCAAGCTCCCCTTCAGGCACATCAAAAACCAGCTCATCATGAACCTGCAACACCATCTTCGTCCTTAATCTCTGCCGCGCCAGGCGCGCGTGGATCCGCACCATCGCTATCTTGATAATATCGGCGGCGGTCCCTTGAATCGGATAGTTGACAGCGTTGCGTTCCGCGTAGGAACGGACATTGGGATTGCTGGAGTGAATTTCCGGCACCGCACAGCGTCGCCCGTAGAGTGTTGTGACGTAGGCATGTTCGCGCGCCTCAATCAGACACGCTGCCATGAAATCCTTGATCCGGGCATAACGGGCAAAATAGAGGTCGATGAATTCCTGCGCCTCGCGGCGACCAATATGGAGTGATTTTGCCAACCCGAAGGCACTCATGCCGTAAATGACACCAAAATTGATCGTCTTGGCCCGCCGTCGCTGCTCGGCATTGACCATATCCGGGAAGACGTTGAAAATTTCGCTGGCGGTTCGCGTGTGAATATCCTCCCCCTTGGCAAAACTCTCCTTGAGTACCGGTTCGTCGGCAAAATGCGCCAGAATCCGCAACTCGACCTGCGAATAATCGGCGGCCAGGAGTAAATTCCCTGCGGCGGGGATGAATGCTTCGCGAATACGGCGTCCCTCCTCGGTACGAATGGGGATATTTTGCAGATTCGGATCACTCGACGACAGCCGCCCGGTAGCGGTGACTGCCTGATTGAATGACGTGTGAATACGCCCGCTGTCGGGGTGGATCAACTTCGGCAGGGCATCGGTATAGGTCCCTTTGAGCTTGGCCAGCGAACGATAATCAAGGATCCTGGCAGCAATCTCATGATCCTCCGCCAGTTTCGACAACACCTCAACGTCGGTCGACCAGCCGGTCTTGGTCTTCTTCCCTTTTACCAGTTGCAGTTTATCAAAGAGGATTTCACCCAGCTGTTTCGGGGAGCCGATATTAAAAACGGCACCGGCCAGCGTATGAATCTCCCCTTCGAGAAGTGCCAGTTTCTTCTGCATCTGTGCCGACAGAGTGCCGAGAAAGTCCGGGTCGATCCGCACCCCGGTGCGTTCCATGTCGATCAGGACGACAACCAGGGGCAGCTCAATCTCCGTGAGCAGTTTTTCCTGTTGCGTCTCACGCACCAGCGGCCGCAACTTTTCCGCCAGACGCAGGGTAATGTCAGCATCCTCGGCGGCATACGGAATCGCCTTTTCAATGTCGACCTCGTCAAAACCGCACTGATGTTTCCCTTTACCTACCACCTCCGTGTAAGCAATCGTCTTGACGCCAAGCAGCTCCGAAGCCATGGCATCCATGCCATGTGACGTCGCCGCCGGTCGAGCGACATACGAAGCAAGCATGGTGTCGAAGGCGATCCCGCGCAGTTCAATGCCGGCACGGGCCAAAACCAGCGCGTCAAACTTGATATTCTGGCCGAGTTTTGGCACGGCAGGATTTTCCAGCAACGGGCGCAGTCGTTCCAGAACCAGCATCCGGTCAAGTTGCTGCGGCACCCCGAGGTAACGGTGGCCGAGCGGAATGTACCAGGCCTCTCCCGGTTTCACGGCGAAGGAGATTCCGACCAGCTCGGCGCGCAACGGATCAAGGCCGGTGGTTTCGGTGTCGAAACATATTTCTGTTGCCGCGCCGAGGATTTCGAGCAGATGATCGAGCTCCGTCTCATCCAGAACCCCGCGATAACGTCCCTCACTCCCGGCACGTTCTTCTGCTGAAAATTCTGCCAATAACTTGTGAAATTCACACTTCTTGAAGAGGGTTGTCAGCGCTTCGCGATCCGGAGCGCTGAGGGTAAAGTCAGCCGCATTATAGGGCAGATCGACATCATCAACCAGCTTTACCAGCCGCTTTGACAACAACGCCTGAGCACTGAAGTTCTCCAGATTCTCCCGTTGTTTCCCCTTCAGCTGGTCGAGGTTGGCGAGCAGATTCTCAACCGAGCCGAACTGTTGAATCAGCTTGACCGCCGTCTTCTCACCGATCCCCGGCACTCCCGGCACGTTGTCGGAACTGTCCCCCGCCAACGCCTGCACCTCGACCACCTTGTCCGGGGAACCACCGAAGCGTTCCGCCACTTCAGCCAGACCGGAAATTTTGTCTTTCATCGTGTCCAGCAGACGGATTTTATCGGTCACAACCTGCATCAGATCTTTATCGCCGGTCACAATCATGACGTCAAAACCGTCTGCGGCAAATTTTTTCGCCAAGGTGGCGATGATGTCGTCTGCCTCAAATCCTTCCCGTTCCAAAGCAGGAATATTGAAGCCACGCACCACCTCCCTGATCAGCGGCAGCTGCGGGATCAGATCGTCCGGCGTGGCAGCGCGATTGGCCTTGTACGCCGGATAGATCTCCTTGCGAAAGGTCGGCCCCCTGGCGTCGAAGACCACCGCCAGCAGGTCCGGCTTCTCGTCCCGCACCACCTTGAGGAGCATGTTGGTAAACCCGTAGACGGCGTTGGTCGGTTCCCCCCGCGAATTGCTCAGGTGCCGAATGGCATAGAATGCCCGGTAGATATAGCTGGAACCGTCGATCAGATAGAGACGTTGCGGTGTATCGCTCATGCATTCCTCTCAGGTCATTGGTGACCGGCATTATTTCACAGCTTGGGGAAAATACAAAGGAAGATGGCGTCGCAAAAAAGTCCTTTCTGCTGCGTTACGCTGTTTTTTCAGAACCTCGACCTGCCTGATGCAGGCCTTCGCCCCTGAAAAACCACCAAGCCCTGGAGGACGAAATTTTTGCCTAGCCATCGAATTCTTTTTTGAGAGAGCATAAAGGGAGGTTTGATTTTCCGACGGGATCATTGCTTTGCTGCCGCAACACCCTGCGCAGCGTCCCCCGCAACATACAATAAAACTTGAAATTCCTTGCTATTTTGCAGTATTGCCCCTAAATTAAACAATTACTTTTAGACGCTATCAACTATCACATTGTCGAATGATGATCTATTCTTCCATTCAAAAATACTTTCGGGAAATCTACTTCCTGCTGGTTGCCACCCTTGGCCTGGCGCTTGGCTCACTGACGGCGACTATCGTTGGTGGCTTGATTGCACCGGCGACCACAACGGTGCCGACCAGTGTGCCCGCACCGGCAGAGGTCATGCCGCAGCCCGAGCTGAGCAGTTTCGATATTATTCTGCAACGCAATCTTTTTCAGGCCGCCGTCGGCGGTGCGCCTGCTGCAGAGCTGGCCCCGACGCGGAGCGACACGGCCCAAACGACCAGTCGTCGCAGCGATCTGCTGCTGGTCGGCGTGGTCGTTGCCGGTGAACATTCGTTGGCGGTGATCCGCTCCGGAAAAGATGAAGAACTTTACCGCCGGGGCATGACGCTCCCTGGAAACGGCACGCTCGACACAGTCGAGCGCCACCGCGTGGTCATCAGCTACGCTGACGGCACACAAACTGTTCTGTACCTGTACAAAGATGCAGAAAACCTCGTTGCTGACGATCTGGCGTCCGCCTCGCCCGACGCAGGCACGGTCATCAAACAGGTCGGTGACAATCGCTGGGTGATCCCCCGCGACGAAGCACAACAGGCCCGCGGCAATCTCAATGAGCTCCTCAAGCAGGCGCGCATGGAACCGCTGATTGTCGACGGCAAGACCGACGGTTTTGTCGTCAAGATGATCCGCCCGCGTTCGTTACTGGCACTGCTCGGTATCGAGAAGGGGGATCTGCTCAAAAGTGTCAATGGCATGGCCCTCGACGGACCGGAAAAAGCGTTGCAGATTTTCCAGCAATTGCGCGAGGCCAACACGATCACGATCAACCTGATCCGTCAGGGGACTCCTCAAACTTTTGAATATGCTATCGACTAGGAGGCATTGCCGGTGATCCGACAATTAGCGATTCAACTTTTAGTGCTGCTGTTCTGCGGCAGCATCTGCACCGCAGCTTTTGCCGCGGACAAGGTGAACCTCGACTTTCAGGATGTCGAGCTGACCAAATTGATTCAGGTCATCAGCGAGATGACCGGGCGCAACTTCATTTACGACGACAAGGTGCGCGGCAAGGTGACGATCATTTCGCCTCAGCCGATGAGTGTTAACGAGGCCTACCAGGTGTTTTTAACGGTCCTCAACGTCAAGGGGTTCACTGTCGTTCCGTCCGGTACCGTCAACAAGATCGTTCCAGCGTCGTCGGCGCGCGAAAACACCCTGCCGACGATGGAAAATAAAAAACATGGCGAACAATATGTCACGCGCCTGATTCCACTGCAGAATATCGATGCCGGGTTGATGGCAAGTACCGTCCTGACCCCGTTGATTCCCAAAACCGGCAACATTGTCGCTTACGCCCCATCGAACATGCTGATCATCACCGATACCGCGTCCAACATTGAGCGGCTGATGAAAATCATCGCGGAGCTCGATATCTCAAGTGCCACCGAGGCGCTTGAAGTGGTGACCCTGAAGCACGCTTCGGCCACCGATGTCGCGCAAATCTGTACCCAGGTGATCACCCAGATGTCGGCGACACCGAAAAGGGGGCGGGCGGCCAGAAATGTGCAGACCGCAGGGGGGAAGGAAACCAGTCGCATCATCCCTTATGAACGCACCAATGCGTTGATTATTCTTGCCACCAGCGATGATCTGCTGACCATTAAAAATCTGATTGCGCAGCTTGATCAGGTACCGGAACAAACGCGTTCGAATATCAAGGTCTATTATCTTGAAAACGCCGATGCCGAAACGTTGGCGAAAACCCTCAACGAAATCCTTACCGGGATCGTCGGGCAGGCACCCGCCGGGCGCGCCGTTAAACCGGGGCAACCGGCCACACCGACAACCCAGCCGGTGACCATCACTGCCGACAAACCGACCAACTCGCTGATCATCAACGCGACCCCGGAGGACTACGAAACGTTGCAAGGGATCGTTGCCAAACTCGATGTCAAGCGCAAGCAGGTCTTTGTTGAGGCGCTGATTCTGGAACTGTCGATGGGGGCGACGACAGATCTGGGCCTGAGTTTGCAGGGGGCCTACGCGCTGGACAAAAATGGCGAATATGTTGTCGGTGCTGCACTGAACAGAAAGGAAGGCGATCCGAATCTGATCACCAACCCGACCAGCCTGTTGACCAACGCAGTCAACGGCGTCTTGCTCGGCGGCATGTTTAATCTGATCAACATTTCCGACGGCCAGGGGGGCAAGGTGAGTGTTCCCGCACTCTCGGCACTGATTGGTCTGTCCGAGGACGGGAGCGATGTCAATGTTGTTTCCGCTCCACGGTTGCTGGCAACCGATAACGAGGAGGCGGAGATTATTGTCGGGGAAAACGTCCCGGTCATCACTGAACGTCTTTCAAACGGCACCACGAACGTCAACAATCAATTGACCCAAAGCGTTTCCATTGAACGTAAAGATGTGGGTCTGACCTTGCGCTTCACGCCCCAGATCACCGAGGGGGATCAGGTTCGTCTCAATGTTTATCAGGAAATAAGTGATGTCAGCAGCACCAATGAGAATGTCGGTCCGACCTATACCAAGCGCATGGTACGCAACACCGTCATCGCCCAGAATGGTCAAACGGTGGTTCTCGGCGGACTGATAAAAAACAATATTGTCGAGGGCGAAATCAAGGTGCCACTGCTGGGTGATATCCCCTTGTTGGGGTGGTTGTTCAAAAGAAAAACCACCACCGAAAGCAAGACCAATCTGCTGGTCTTTATCACCCCCAAAATTATCAAAAACAGCACCGACATGAACGCAGTCACCAACTCCAGCAAAAAAGCGATGGACGATTTCCAGAACAACGCCCTGAGTCCGACGCAGACCATCAACACGGCCCCTCCGGAGCCACGTAGCGACCAATGAGCTGGCAACGTTTCGGGGACATACTGCGCAACGATCATGGCGTTGCCGCGGCAGCAATCGACGCGGCGCTGGCTCTTCAGCCAGAGGATAAACGTCGCCTCGGCGAGATTCTGCGCGACCAGGGGGTCATCGATACCACCGTGCAGGCACAAACTCTGGCCACCCAGTTTAATCTTGAGTTCCTCCCCGCAATCGCGGTGGAAGATTACGCCCCGGAACTCCTCGACCTGCTGCCGATCGGCTTCGTCCGTGAACTGCGCATCGTACCGTTGGCGCGCCACGGCGAAGTCATCCGGCTGGCGCTCACCGATCCCCTCGACGCTCGTGCGACCAACGATCTGGCCACCTTGACCGGCCTCGACGTTGTGCCGCTGGTCGCCACCCCCGAAACGATCAGTGATGCCATCAACCGTATTTACGAACGTCATTCCGGACAAGCCAGTGCCGTGGCTGACGAAATCGGCGAGACCAATATCGATCTCGCCCATTCGCTGGAACCGAAGGATCTGCTCGATACGGCCGATGAAGCACCAATTATCCGTTTTGTCAACAGCCTGATCACCCAGGCCTATAAAGAACGCGCCAGCGATATTCACATCGAACCGTTTGAAACCGAACTGGTGGTGCGCTATCGGGTCGATGGCATTCTTTACGAAGTGCTCCGCCCCCCCTTTCAGGCGCGTGCCGGGTTAATTTCGCGGATCAAGATCATGTCCGGACTCAACATCGCGGAGAAGCGCTTGCCGCAAGATGGACGTTTCCGGGTGCGCATCGCGGGGAAAGACGTTGACGTGCGCGTTTCAACCCTGCCGACCGCTTTCGGCGAACGGATTGTGCTGCGCCTGCTTGACAAAAGTGCCGGCGTACTGACGCTGAAAGATCTCGGCATGGGCCCCGCAATGCTTACCGCCACCGAGGCGATGATTGGCAAGAGTCACGGTATTTTCCTGGTCACCGGGCCGACCGGCTCGGGCAAAACAACCACTCTTTATGCCGCCCTGAGCCGTCTCAATGACCGTGAGAAAAACATCATCACCGTCGAAGACCCGATCGAGTATCAACTCGCCGGGGTCGGCCAGATCCAGGTCAATGCAAAGATTGACCTGACGTTTGCCAACGGCTTGCGGTCGATTCTGCGCCAGGACCCGGACATCATCATGGTCGGCGAAATTCGTGACGGCGAGACCGCCGAAATTGCCGTACAATCGGCCCTGACCGGACACATGGTCTTTTCGACCCTGCACACCAACGACGCCGCCGGGGCGCTGACCCGGCTGGTTGAAATGGGGGTGGAACCGTTTCTGGCATCATCATCAATCGTCGGCATTCTCGCCCAACGTCTGGTGCGCTGCATCTGTCCGCACTGCCGCGAAGCCTATCAACCCGGCGAGGAGCTGTTGCGGCGGATCGGTCTTGACCCTGCCGCACATCGCGACACCCTCTTCTATCGTGGTGCGGGATGCGAAAAATGCATGGGCATCGGCTACCGGGGACGGAATGGAATTTATGAGCTGTTGACCGTCTCCGACCCGATTCGCGACCTGCTGTTGCGTAACCAGGACGCCTCGTCGATCCGTCATGCCGCGATCAGGGGGGGGATGATCAGTCTGCGCGAGGCGGGGATCGACAAGATTCTGAGTGGTGAAACCACCGTTGAGGAAATCTTGCGGGTGACGCAGGAGGAAGGCTGATGCCGCAATTCGACTATGTCGGCCTTGATCGGGGCGGAAAAAAAATCAGTGGCAAACTTGAAGCCAGCGGACAGCGCGCAGCGACGCGGCAGCTTCAGGAGCGGGGTATCTTTGCGACGGCACTGCGTGAAGAACATAGCGCGACGGAAAACGCCGGCAGCACTCTCTCCTTTTGGCGACGCGTCGGTATTGAAGAATTAAGCATGATCACGCGGCAACTCGCCACCTTGCTGAACGCCGGGTTACCCCTCGATGAGGCGTTGGCGGCAGCCGGTGGCCAGGCAGAACACCCGGCACTGGTCCGCACCTTCAGCCAGGTCCGGGAAGATGTCCTCGGCGGTGACGCACCGCATCACGCGATGGCGCGTCATCCACGGGTTTTTTCCGAACTCTTTTGCAACATGGTTGCCGTCGGTGAAAGCAGCGGGTCCCTCGACCGCACCCTGCTGCAACTGGCCGATCTGCTCGAAGAACAGGCGCGGTTGTCAAGTCGTCTCCGCGCCGCCCTCGCCTATCCGCTACTGATGGGGATTATCGGCAGTGGCGTGCTCTTCTTTCTGGTTGCTTTCGTGGTTCCCAAGGTCACCCGGATGCTTGAAGATATGGAACAAACGCTCCCCTGGCCGACCCAACTACTGATCACCTTGAGTGATCTGTTTGCCGCCTACTGGTGGTTGTTGCCGATCCTTGTCGGGGGTGGTCTGTGGTTGTTGAACCGCTACCGGCAGACCACCGCCGGACGACTGCGCATCGATCAGTTGCAGTTGCAGTTGCCGTTGATCGGGCCCTTGCAGTTGCAGATCGCCGCGGCGCGTCTGACCCGCACCCTCGCCGCCCTGTTGCGCGGCGGATTGCCGCTGTTGCAGGCGCTCGATATCAGCGGCAAACTGCTCGCCAACCGGGTGTTGCAGAATGCCTTGACGGAAACCTCGGTTGCAGTCCGGGAAGGAAAGAGTCTGGCCGAACCGCTCAGCCGCAACGGCATTTTCCCGGCCATGGTTTGCCAGATGATCGCGGTCGGTGAGCGCAGCGGCAACCTTGAAGAAATGCTGGAAAAGGTTGCTTCAACCTTCGATCATCAGGTTGAAACCCGGATCAGCGGGATGCTGTCACTGTTGGAGCCACTGATGATTCTGGTTATGGGGGTCGCGGTCGGGTTTATCGTTATGGCCATTCTGCTGCCAATCTTTCAGGCCAGTCAGGGCATCGGTTGATGACACTTAAAGATAAGGAGAACGATACGTGAAACGCATTACTTTACGCTCCCAGGCAGGCTTTACCCTGATCGAAATCATGGTCGTGGTGGTGATTCTCGGCATCCTTGCCGGAATCGTCGTGCCCCGGCTGCTTGACCGTCCCGACGAGGCGCGGCGCACCAAGGCCAGCGTCCAGATCAGAAGTATTGAAGAAACACTCGGCCTCTACAAGCTGGATAACGGGTTTTACCCGACCACCGACCAGGGTTTGCGCGCCCTGGTGACCAAGCCAACGACCGGAAAAATCCCAAAAAAATATCGCGAGGGGGGGTATCTTCGCAAGGTTCCCAAGGATCCGTGGGACAATGACTATATCTTTCTCTCCCCCGGCCTGCATGGGGATTTTGACGTGATCTCCTACGGTGCCGACGGGGAGCAGGGCGGTGAAGGGAAAAATGCCGACATCAACAGCTGGGAAATCGAATAATCGCGGTTTTACGCTGATTGAGCTGACGATTGTCATTGCCCTGTTGGGACTTTTTGCCCTGGTTGCGCTACCACTGCTGGGCAACTTCGGCGAAAGTGGTCTGAAACGCTCAGCGCGGCAACTGGCCGGAGTTACCCGCCACCTCTTCAACGAGGCCGCACTGACCGGCAAAGAGCACCGCCTGGTCTTTGATCCCGGTAACGGCAGCTACCGGGCGCTGCTGCGCGAGAACAACGGCGAGCTCGTTGCAACCGGCAAGCGTAACAAAATGGAGCTGGCTGCTGGCGTGCGCTTTCGCGACATTCAGCAACCGGGCAGCGGAACCGGGGGCGGCGAGGTCATTACCCGCATTTACCCGGTCGGCTGGATGCAGGAAACCGTGCTGCATCTGACTGACGCAGCCGGGGAGGTGATGACGCTGCGGCTGATGCCTTTTACCGGAACCACCGAGATCTATACGGAATATCGTGAATTCTAGATGTCAGGCAGAACAGGGATTCACCCTGCTGGAAGTAATGATCGCGCTGGCGGTCATCGCCATTGCGCTGGTCACGTTACTGGGTCTGGCCAACCGCTCGCTTGCCGTCAACGGGCGGATCCAGCACATGACCCACGGGACACTGTTGGCACAGCAAAAAATTGCCGAGATTGAAGCCGGGGTCCAACATGCCGCTGACCTTGCGGAAAATGCCGATCAGGGGTATTTCGACGAACCATTTTCCAGCTACAGGTGGGAAATAACCACCGCCGACACGCCGTTACCGGCGGTGCGCATGGTTACGGTCACGGTCAGCTGGGGCGAGCCGGAGCGCAACGAGACGGTTGCCATGACCTCGTTTCTGTTTCGTTGATGATGGCGGGGATGATGAAAAGAACCGACATGCGCGGCTTCACGCTGATTGAGATTCTGGTTGCCATCGTTATTATCAGTCTGCTGTTGACCACCGTGTTTGGCGTTTTCAGCAGCGTCAGCGGGACGCAGGAGCGCCTTGAACGCGAGGCGGGAGAGCACCATCTGGCCCGCGTTCTGCTCGACCGGATCGGTCGCGAGTTACGCGGCGCTTACCTGAGCAACAATCGCCAGACGCTGTTCGCTGCCGGGAATGAAGAGGGGCGCCCCACCCTGACCTTCACCACCACAACTGACACCCCCTACGGTGACACCCGGGCCGGGCTGGCGATCGTCCGTTATCGGCTGGAGGGCGCGGTGCCGGAGGCAGAGACAGGATTGACACTGCTGCGCGGCGAACGGCAACTTTTTTCGGAACATGAGGAATTTGCCCGTGAGCATCGGTTGACCGACACGCTCCGTAAATTTGAATTGCGCTATTATGATCGGGGCCGCTGGGACACCGAATGGCCTGCTGAAAAACGCGCGCTGCCCCAACTGGTCGAGGTCACCTTGACCCTTGGCAGCGCCGCTGCCGAGACCGTCTTTCGCACGGCGTGCGAACTGCCGGCCACGCGGAGGTCGCCGTGACCGGAGTGGTGCACAACGAACGCGGCATGGTTCTGCTGCTGGTGCTGCTGATCGTGGCGCTGCTGACTGCCCTGGTGATCGACTTTTCCGCTTCGACACTGGTCGACCTGCGCCTGGCGGAAACCCATCGCGACAGCACCCAGGCCTACTATCTGGCCAAGGGGGGGATCAATGTCGGTCGCATGTTACTGCAGGAAGACCGCAACAACTTTGATGCCCGCAGTGAAATGTGGGGGCAGGGGCTGGACGAGTACCCGGTCGATGACAATGCGGCGATCACCATCAAAATTGACGATCTGGATGGCCGCATTGCCTGCAACCGCTTGATGATGACGAATAACAATATCGACGTGGAACTCAAGCAGCGGCTGCAGCGGCTGTTTCAGCGCGTGCTCGAAATTTCCGCGGACGAGGCACTGGAACTGGTCAATAATTTGCGCGACTGGCTGGATCCGGATGATGACGGCGATGCCGAGTCAAACTATTATCTGCGCCTTGAACCGCCCTATCGCGCCAAGAACGGGGCGCTCGACACGTTCAATGAACTGGTCATGGTGAAGGGCTTTGATGCGCAGCGGGTTGCCAGGCTGGAACCACACCTGAGTGCCTTCGGCGGTCCCGGCACGAATATCAACACCGCCAGTGCCGAGGTGATTCAAGCGCTGGCGGAAGAGATCGACCAGGCCGCTGCCGAGGCCATCATCGACTACCGCACATCAACGCCGATCAAGGCGATCAAGGAACTTGAGGGCGTCGCCGGATTGAACGATGCTTATCCGGCCCTGAGTACCAAAGCAACGGCGTTGACGGCACCGCTGATAGTGAAAAGTGAACATTACCGGATTCGCACCGCGGCTTATGTCAATGAAGGCACCCGGCGACTTGAAGCCCTGGTCACAAAAACTGGCAACCAACTGCATTACCTGAAGATTCTGTAGGAAGCGATTTATGGCTAAACGCTACATCGGCATCGACCTGGACGGCACGCGACTCAGTTACGCGGCCTTAACGCTCGACCAGGGGCGCTTGCGACTCACGGCAACCGCACAGCAGGAATTAACTGCGACCGAGCAGCTTGGCCCGGCACTGCGGGAACTCCTTGGTGATGATCCCGCCTACAGCGACCGCCTTGCGGCCTGTCTGCCTGCGTCACAGGCGTTGATCCGCACCCTTGACTTCCCCTTCGCCGACGCAAAAAAAATCACCGCCGCTCTCCCCTTTGAATTCAGCACACAATTGCCGATTGATCTCGGTGCGTACGAAGTGATTGCACTCCCCGCCACACGCAGTGCTGGCGGTCATCAGGTCACCGCCGCCGCCGTTGCCGCCGAGGCTTTGAGTGCGGCGCTCGCTCCATTTGACGATGCGGGGTTGCCGCTCCATATCCTTGATCTGTCTCCCTTTGCCTATGCCGCCGGACTACGCCTCAAAGAGGCGTCAGTGCTGGTTGATATCCGCGCGACAGAATTCACCGTCGCGGCAATCAGTGACGGACGGGTAAGCGCACAGCGCACCCGCAAAATCACCAATCAACTCGCCGCAGACGCTCTGGCGCAGCACATCATCGGTGAATGTCGTCTGCTTGGCGCTGCCGACGAGTGGCCCCTGGTGCTGCTTGGGACGCAGGGGGACAGATTAATCACGCCGCTCGCCCGCCACTGGCCGAAGGTCTGTCTGGCTGACCCGCTGCCGGGAACAACCATTGAACCGGAGTTCCTGGCCACCGTCACCCTGGCCGTGCGTGCCTGGCGCGAAAAGAGTGCGACCGGATTTAACTTTCGCCGGGGAAACTTTGCCCTGCGTGGCGAGTGGCAAAGTTTCAAACGCCGCCTGCTCGGACTCGGCGCACTGGCGCTGCTGGCTCTTCTCTGTTTCTCTGTTTCAGCCTGGATTAACCACGAGCGCCGCGCGGCGCGTGCCGAACAACTGCACAACAACATGGTCAGCGCATATTTCGCCCTCTTTCCCGGTGCGCAGACAGTTATCGATGTGCCGCTGCAACTCTCCGCCAAAATTGATGAACTACGCAACCATCCCCTGCTGGCAATCGATCGGGATGATGCCTCCGTTTTAAAAACGCTGCGTGAAATTTCCGCGCGCACCCCCAATGAGCTGGCAATTACCCTGCGCGCGCTGGAGTTCGAACCTGGCACCACCCGCCTTGAAGGACGCACCTCCTCCTTTGACGCAATCAACCGCTTTGCTGCCGGGCTGGGCCAATCGCCGTTATTCAGCACAGCTCGAATCGACGACGCAAAGATGAGCGCCGATGGCCGTCAGGTCGATTTTCGTCTCCTCCTGCTTACGGCGCAAGGGGGTGTACAATGATCAATCACCTCAGACAACTCAGCCAGCGCGACCGCATGGCGTTGATTATCCTCGGCACAGTTGTCGCTCTGACCCTGATCTACCTCATGATCATCGAACCATACCGCAGTTCGATCGCCACCCTGGACCGCAAAATTGCGGCGCGGGAGATGCAGACACTGCGCATCACGGAACTGGCCACCGAGTACACAACGCTGCGCCAAAAGCTTACGGAAGTTGAAAAAAAACTCGCACAAAATCGTGATTTTTCGCTCTTCTCGTTTGTTGAGAAACTGGTCGACCGGATCGCCGGTCGGGAAAATCTGGTCTATATGCGACCGCAACCGCCGGTTGAGCTCAACGGGGTCAAGGAAGAAACGGTCGCCATTAAACTGGAAAAGCTGCGTTTTGATCAGTTTACTACGCTCCTTTATCGCATTGAAACCGCCGACGCACCCTTGCAGGTCAAGAATCTGCGCCTGAAATCGCGCTTCGATGACGCAACCCTGCTCGACGGAGTGTTGACTGTCGCGGCTTACGGAAAGACGCCATGAAACCCAGCTGGCCCCAATTCACGCGGCGCAAAAACGGCCGCAAAACATTCATCGGTCGCTTCGGTAATCACCTGCTGGCGCTGCTGATCTTGTTGCTTGCCGTCCTTTGTGGATTTTTTCTGTTCTTCCCGGACCGGGCGCTCCAGCAGCGTTTTGAGCAGGAGCTGAGCGTACAGCTCGGCGCGCCGGTGAAAACGGAAAGTGTCATCCTGTCTTTTCCAGGATATCTTCAGATTCACCACTTGACGGTTACCGGAAGCGCGTTGCCCTTCACCATCGACACCCTGCAACTGAGTCCAATCTGGACCACCCTGTTGAGCGCCCGGCCAGGGCTGAACTTTACCCTCACCTCCGGCGGCGGCACAATTGCAGGGCAGATCGACTCAAGCCGACGCCTGCACGCCGAAATCGCAGCCCTGCCAGTAACCGTGCCGCTCCCCGGAATCGCCCCCCTGACCCTTGGTGGCACCCTCACGGGCAGCCTGCTTGACATGCTTCTTACCTTGACTCCTGACAGCGCAACCCGGGCGGAACTGACCATTGACGACCTGATCCTGACCGGACTGGAACAACTTACCGGTAAAAATGATCCTCTCGTGCTGGGGCGTTTGAGCATCGGCATCAAAGGGACCGAGAACAACTACCGCGTGGAACAGCTGCAACTTGCCGGGGGTGCCATTACCGCCGACGGAGTGATGACTGTGACCCCGCTGTCTCCGCCAGCTGCGAGCCGCCTCAACGGCAATCTGACCCTCCACCCGACAGATCAGCTCTCCCCCGAGCTTGCGGCATTGCTGCCACTTCTCGGCAAAGCAAATCGTAACGGTGACTACCGCCTGCGCCTGACCGGAACCGTCGCCTCACCGCGGCTGCATTAGTGTCGACAATACCCCACATCCTTCTGAGCATTCTTTTCCTTATCGGCGGCACCCCGACCCTTGCCGCCGCTGACCTGTTGACTCCGCTTGCCAGCGGTAACCGCGCCCCCCTTGCGTCCATTTATGGACTCCCGACCCGCCCGAACGACGTAGCGGGAGAACCGGGGCAGTGGCGCTTCACTCTTGACAACAGCCTGGCCAGCAATCATCTTGACGTTCAGACTGCCAATCATGCCCTGCTGCTCGATGGCGAAAGCTGGCGCACTGAAATGCGCTTTACTTACAGTTACAGCCAACATATCACGGTTGCTTCGACCCTCCCTTTCATCGTTCACAGCGGCGGGTTTCTCGACAGTTTTATCATCGACTGGCACAAAACCTTCGGGTTACCACAAGGGGGGCGAGATACCGCACCGCGCAACCGCATTCTTTATCGCTATAGCGAGGATGGACACAACCAGGTCTTGCTTGATAAAAGCGCCCGCGGAATCGGTGACCTGCAACTGGAAGCAAGCTGGAAACCGCCATCCGGCGGAACATTTCGCTACCATCTGTTGCTGAAGTTGCCGACCGGTGACCCGGACCGGCTCCTTGGCAGCGGTGCCACCGACCTGAGCCTGTGGCTGGAACGGCTGGCCTGTTTTGACACCTCATCCGGGCGATTCAGCCTGAGCGCCAGTTTTGGCGCGAGCTGGCTGGGGCACGGTAAAGTACTGCCGTCCCGCCAACGGCGCACGGTCCTTTGCGCGCGGCTGAACAGTGGCTGGCAGCCTTACCCCTGGCTGGCGGCGCAGCTCTGTCTTGAAGGTCACAGCGCCCTTTATCGGGGCACCGGACTGCAAGAGCTGGATGATCCAGCGTTAACCCTGACCGGTGGGTTCAGCCTCCGGCCAGCGGGCAAATGGATCGTTGAGCTCGCGTTGAGTGAAGATCTTGCTGTGGGGGGATCGCCCGACGTTGTTTTTCAACTCAACCTGCACCGGTCATTCTGAGCAGATTGGTAATCTCCTGCCAATATGATAATAGTTGTGAGACGGTTGCTAGCACCCTGTAACCCATAGGATTTCGAGGGATTGCGCAGGGCTTTGACATGTCAGCAAGGCGCGATTTCTGTTGCCGGCCGTAGCCAAGCAGCTGAAATCGGAACGAAGCTGACGTGGCAAAGAACAAGCAAGATGCGAAAGATTATGGGTAACAGGGTGCTACCCCTTGATTGCAGGCAAGGGGATGATTACCTTGCTGTGAATTTCATTATAAGGAGTAATGTTGATGACGGATGAACCCCGCGACGAACCACTCGAACCACACGTCGACTCTGACTATCGCAATGATAATCCGCCGGAATCATCGTCAGAGGGGGGGCTGGTACTCGCCTCCAATCTGCTTCCACGGCGCTTGCCGATCATCCCCCTGCGTCCGCGACCGGCTTTTCCGGCGGTGTTAATTCCTCTGGCGGCGAATGGTCCTGAACAAATCCTTGCTTTCGATCATGCCCATGAACATAACAACGACACAATCGGCCTGATCATGGCACGCGATTTCGACAGTGAGGACTCTCCGGACAATCTCTATCAGGTCGGGGTTGCTGCCAAGATCGTCAAGGTGATTCACCGCGATGAAAACACCGCGCATTTTCTGGTCAACACCCTGGAACGGTTCCGCACTGAAAGGTTGACCGAGACCCAACGCGGACTGGTGGCCGAAGTGGTCTATGACAACAGTGCCGAGCTCTCCGACAACCCGGAACTCAAAGCCTACTCGATGGCGATCATCAGCACCCTCAAGGAACTGGTGCAAACCAATCCGCTCTACTCTGAAGAGATCAAGCTGTTCCTCAACCGCTCAAGCATGGACGACCCCGGTCGGCTGGCCGATTTTGCCGCCAACCTGACCTCGGCAGACGGTCCGGAACTGCAACGTATTCTGGAGACCTTCGACGTCCGGCGCCGCATCGACCTGGTCTTGGTGTTGCTGAAGAAGGAACTGGAGGTGTCGCGGTTACAGACCAAAATCAACCGCCAGATCGAAGAGGAAATATCTGAACACCAGCGTGAATTCTTTCTCCGCGAACAACTCAAAGCGATCAAAAAGGAACTCGGGCTGGAAAAGGAGGGGAAGACCGCCGAGCTGGAAAAATTTCAGCGGCGTCTGGCCGAGCTTACATTGAACGAGGAAGCGCAACGGGCGGTTGACGATGAGCTGGAAAAACTGCAACTGATCGAACCGTCTTCGCCGGAATATAATGTCAGCCGCAACTACCTCGATTGGCTGACGATCCTGCCGTGGGGTAAATTCAGCAAGGATTCGTTCCGCCTCGACCGCGCCCGCCGGGTGCTGGATCGCGATCATTACGGACTGCAGGATGTCAAGGAACGGATCCTTGAATTCATTGCCGTCGGCAAATTGAAAGGCGATATCTCCGGCTCGATCATCTGCCTGGTCGGACCGCCAGGGGTGGGTAAAACATCCGTTGGCAAAAGTATCGCAGCCGCCCTCAACCGCAAATTTTTCCGCTTTTCCCTTGGTGGCATGCGTGACGAAGCCGAGATCAAAGGGCATCGCCGAACTTATATCGGCGCGATGCCGGGGAAGTTTATCCAGGCGATGAAGAGCGCCGGAACAGCCAACCCGGTGTTGATGCTCGATGAAATCGACAAGATCGGGGCCTCTTTTCAAGGTGACCCGGCCTCCGCGCTTTTGGAGGTCCTTGACTCCGAACAAAATCACGCCTTTCGCGACCACTATCTCGACGTGCCGTTTGATCTGTCGAACGTCCTCTTCGTGGCCACCGCCAATCAGCTCGACACTATCCCGGCACCGCTCCTCGACCGCATGGAAATGATCCGCCTGTCCGGTTATATCCTTGAGGAGAAGCTGGAAATTGCCAAGCGCTATCTGATTCCAAAAGCGTTGACCGATCACGGCCTGGACAAAAAACAGATCGTCATTCGCAAAGCGGCACTGCGCGCGATCATTGACGGTTACGCCCGTGAAGCCGGGGTACGCAACCTGGAAAACCGGATCAAGAAGTTGATGCGCAAGGCGGCAATGGCGTTTGCCGAAGGGCGCAAGAACCAGGTGGTGATCGACAGAAAGGACATCGTTGAATACCTCGGCAAACCGGTCTTTACCGCGGATGATATTTTCAAACGCACCCCCGGGGTGGTCACCGGACTGGCCTGGACCAGTATGGGCGGTGTCACCTTGCAGATTGAGGCGACGGCGATGCCGAGCCAGGGGCAGGGGTTCAAGCAGACCGGCCAACTGGGCAAGGTGATGATCGAAAGCTCCCAGATTGCGTATTCCTATATCATGGCGCATCTTGGCTACTACAAGGTCGAAACCGATTATTTTGACAAGCATTTTGTCCACCTGCATGTCCCTGCGGGAGCCACCCCGAAAGACGGTCCATCGGCCGGAATCACCATGACCACCGCACTGCTGTCGATGATCCTCAAACGACCCGTGATCGACAAACTCGGCATGACGGGTGAACTGACCCTCACCGGTCGCGTTCTGCCGATCGGCGGGATCAAGGAGAAAACGATTGCGGCGCGCCGCAGCGGGCTGAAAACACTGATTTTCCCGCACGACAACAAGGACTCTTTTGACGAGCTTCCGGATCATCTCAAAGATGGCCTGACCGCTCATTTTGTCAAAACTTATGACGATGTGTTTAAAATCGCATTTGAGAAACAAGGTGCCGATAAGCAGCGCAACGCAGACATATCTCTGAACCAACACCTGCTATCGTGATGACTGTAAACGGAAAGGTTTCAACCAATGACGCAGCAAGAACTCAGTGACGCGGTCATGACACTGTCGCTCGAAGACAAGAAAAAGTTTATCATCACCACCCTGCCCAACCTGGCGAAGGATGCCATGGAGGATCCGGGGTTTTTACTGGAACTGTTGCCGATCATGCTCGGCATCGTCAAGGACAGTGGTCTGGATCTGGCGCAATTAATGCCTCTGCTCGGGGGGATGTCACAAAAGACAGCGTCCGGCTCCGGCGAGTCGGGCGCTGTCCGTTGATCGTCTGCCACGCACTTTCATGGCTTCATTTCACGTTGACGAAAAATTGCGAAACTGCTAGCTTACTGGTCCATGCAGCCAGCCGCGGCCGACAACCGCGGCGTTTTTATTGATGCAGAAAGGTGTAACCATGCGTGTTCTTTCCGGTATTCAGCCTTCCGGATCACTCCATCTCGGCAATTACTTCGGCATGATGGAAAAGATGATCGACCACCAGGAGCATTCCGAACTTTTCTGTTTTATTGCCAATTACCATGCCCAGACATCGTTAAGTGACGGCAAGACGCTGGCGAAAGGGACCCTCGAAGCCGCAGCCAATTTTCTGGCGTTGGGGCTCGATCCGGAAAAGAGCGTCTTCTGGGTTCAGTCCGACGTCCCGGAAGTGCAGGAACTGGCCTGGCTGCTGTCGAATTTCACCCCGATGGGACTCCTGGAGCGTTGCCACAGCTACAAGGACAAAGTGACGCGCGGGATTGCTGCCAATCACGGTCTCTTTGCTTACCCGGTGCTGATGGCGGCGGATATCCTCCTCTATCAGAGTGACAAGGTACCGGTCGGCAAGGATCAGAAACAACACGTTGAGGTGACGCGTGACATTGCGATCAAATTCAACAACGAGTACGGGGATATCTTCACTCTTCCGGAACCGGAAATTGATGAGGAGGTCGCAACGGTGCCAGGGCTGGATGGACAGAAAATGAGCAAAAGCTACGGTAATACGATCGACTTGTTTCTGGAAGAGAAAGCCCTGCGCAAGCAGGTGATGCGGATCGTCACCGACCCGACTCCGGTGGAAGATCCAAAAAATCCGGACACCTGCAATATCTTCACCCTGTTCCGACTCTTTCTGGACAAGGAAGAGGAGCAGGTGTTGCGCGCTCGTTACCTGGCTGGGGGGCTCGCTTATGGCACCGTCAAAGAAGAATTATTTGCAACGATCCGCGACTTCTTTGCCCCCTTCACCGCCCGCCGCAACGCACTGCTGGCCGATCCTGACGGCATTCGGCAGATTCTCGCTCAGGGTGCCGAAAAAGCCCGCTATCACGCCAACAAGACGGTGCGCAAGGTGCGCAAAAAGACCGGACTGATTTACTGAAAAGGCGATTATTCGTGATCCTCGGCCTCACGCGTGAAGAGAATAAACGCCATCGAAGGACGTTTGCTCGACTCATGCATGGCAAACTGGATGTTTTCGAAATGCCATCCAGCGCGCGTGGAGTCATTGAGAATTTTTTCGAGCGTTTCGTCCGTTACCAGACTGGTTTCAACGACTTTATACGCTATCATTGTAGAGTCCCTTCGGTTGAATATTTTCTGTTTTTTGCGATGACAAATCTATGGCACTGGTTGGCAGCCCGAAAAAACTGGTGGAAGACATCGCCGACGGCTATTTCATGCTCTCCCCGCCGCTGTTGCGTCACTACAACCCCGTCGAGCTGAAAATCATTTTCGCCAATCTGGCCCTCGTCACCCGTTTGATCCGGGCCGAAAAAATCCCGCTTGAAGATATCATGGCGCTGAAAAAACGGAACATGAAACTTTCCCGCCTGCGTCAAACCGAGCAGATTATTCAAACCTATTGTCGGAAACACCGCATCCCCTGTTGAACCGAGCAACATCCTCGCCACCCACGATAAACCCCATAAGCGCGTTACCGAACCATTATTATCATATCATGCATTATTTACACGATAGTGTAAAACGCTATTTTATACACATCAAATGATATTTATTATCTTCCGTGATTATGTCAAAATTCAGTTACTTATTTCGATCTATCCTCGATAAATAGAGATTAAAATAAAATTATATATTGACAAGAAAATATAACGACGTATTATGTGGAAAAATTTCACACCAATATGAAGGATATTTTACCACCACAAAATTGGATTAATTACCACTTCGTTAACTGTTTTTGTTTCACCATTGGCCGAATTGTCTGCCTCGTTCCCAATCACCACCGGGTTCGCTGATATTGGTGCGCAGCTCAACGAAGTACTCACCAAAGAGAAAAGGAGTAACGCTATGGGACACGGACCCGCTGTGAAACTGGGCAAAGATAATGCGTCCAGCTACAAAACCAGGTTGGGCGTATGGATGTTTGTCGCTTACACCCTCTTTTATGCCAGCTTTGTCGCGCTCAACGCCATTAAGCCCTCAGTGATGGAAAAAGCTGTTATGGGGCAGACCGTTGCCATTGTTTTCGGCTTTGCGCTGATCGTCGTCGCGTTGATTATGGCTGTTATTTACAACCACTTCTGCACCGCCGCAGAAGAACGTTTTAACCGCTGAGGGAGCAAATACCATGATTTATACACAATCTCCATTGGCCATTGGCCTCTTTATATTCTTTGTTTTGTTCGTGCTCGCCCTGTCGTTCTACATGGCGCGCCGCACCACCTCTGCTTCCGGGTACTACGCCGCTGGCGGCAATATTCACTGGTTTACCAACGGCATCGCCTTTGCCGGTGACTACCTTTCAGCGGCATCGTTCCTCGGCATTTGCGGCATGATCGCCACCGCCGGATTCGATGGCTGGATGTACTCGATCGGTTATCTCGCCGGCTGGATCGTTGCCCTGTTTCTGGTTGCGGAACCGATGAAACGCCTCGGCAAGTACACCTTCACCGATGCCCTCGACTCCAAATTCAACTCTAAATCGATTCAGTTGACCGCCGCGATTTCTACGCTGCTGGTATCGATGTTTTACCTGATTCCGCAGATGGTCGGGGCCGGGGTGCTGGTCCAGCCGCTGCTCGGTCTGCCACACTGGGTCGGTGTCTGTATCGTCGGCATCGTTGTCACGATCATCGTTGCCACTGCCGGGATGGCCTCGACAACCTATGTGCAATTTTTCAAAGGCTCGCTATTGCTGATTCTGTCGACCGTTGTCGTTATCTCCACCTTGTCACGCGGCCTGTCGACCGAGCCGGTTAACAACGCTGCCGCCTATCACGATTTTAAAACCCTCGCGGCCAGTATCGCGGCCGATGGCAGTTTGCAAATCCCCGGTTATACGGCAGCAGCAGACTGGAAAACCAGCGCCTTCGGCAAAGCGGGCTTCGTCAAACTGACCAGCGATGGCGTCGAGTCGATCTGGCAACTCAACGACGCCGCGGCCGGTTACACCCTGGCGGAAACCCTCTACGTCAATGAATTCGAAGACGGCACCAAGCTTTACAACGGTGCGACAAAGGAAGATGGAAAATTTTTCCCGGTCGGCCACATCAAGGAACTGCGGGTCAATGGCCAGGAAGTCGCCACGACCGGGGCCATCGGCCCCCTTGCCTACCTCTCGGCCCTCAAGGATTCGACGATTGTGCTGTGGGGGAAGAAATATGTCAAATCCGGGGACAGCCTCTACACCGTCTACTATCAGAAGCCGACCCCTGGAGCGCGTGTGCTGCGCCCGGGTCTGAAATTCAAAGTTGACAACGCCACCCCCACGCAGACCTTCAACTTTATCTCGCTGATGCTCGCGCTGTTCTGTGGTACGGCGGCGTTACCGCACATCCTGATCCGTTACTACACTGTTCCGAGCCAGGCCGCTGCACGCAAGTCAACGATCGTTGCCATTGCGGCAATCGGTTTCTTCTACGTCCTCACCCTGTTCCTCGGCATGGGCGCCATGACCAGCGGCGTGATCAACCTGACCGACAACAACATGAGCGCGCCGCTGCTCGCCTTGTCGTTTGGAGTTGTCCTCTTTGCCGTCATCTCCTCGCTGGCGTTCGCGACCGTACTTGGCACCGTCTCAGGACTGATTGTGGCGGCGTCCGGGGCGGTGGCTCACGACATCATGGATAATTTCCTGGGCATGCACATGTCCGATTCCGGCAAGGTCCGCGCCGGCAAAATCGTCGCCATTGGCGTCGGCGTGGTTGCCATCTACCTGGGAATCGTCTTTGAAGGGATGAACGTTTCCTTCCTTGTCGGCTGGGCTTTCGCGTTAGCCGCCTCAGCTAACTTGCCGGCAATCCTGATGCTGCTGTTCTGGAAGAAGACCACGGCGCGAGGGATTGCGGCCTCGATTACCGTCGGCCTGACCTCGGCCCTCGGCCTGATCCTGCTCTCACCGGATATGTGGGTACGCTACGGTCTTCTGCCGCAGGATGCTCCGGTCGCATTTAACAGCCCGGCGCTGATCTCGATTCCGCTGAGCTTCATCGCGCTGGTTGTTGTCTCGCTGCTGACCCAGAAAGATGTCATCCCGGTTCAAGAGGGAGCGGAAGCCTAAACCGCTTGCCACCTCTTGCAACGTTTGCCATACTGTGGGGCCACCATTCTGGTGGCCCCACTTATTTTAACCACAAGGCCACATCATGAAACGGTTTAGCTTCACGCTGCTCGCTATTTGCCTGGTTTTACTCTATCTCGGTGGCACCGATCTCGCCCTTTTTCTGCGCAACCGGCAACCGCAGCAAGTTACTATTCAGCAACTTGAAAACAGCGGCGCACCACGTGAATGGCTGACCATTGACGGCGGATACATGAATCTCCTCGAAGCGATCAATATGACCGGCACAATTCAAATTGACTCGCTGCTCGTGCCGCTTACCGTCATTCCCGGCGGAAAATCATTCAAAGTTTTGTTCGAAACCCGTGATCCACAAATTCTTGAACTATGGACAACCTACCATTTCAAGCTTGACTCGACGCTGGAGAAAGACCGGTTTCTTGCTGAAAACCTGCGTGCTTTTCAGGCCCCCAAACGCTTGACCGGGCTCATCGCCGGGAATCTGGTCGCCACCAATAATCAGAACAAGCTGCTGAAACTTGCTCGCGATGTCGGCATGGACGTCGCCACCGATGCCATTTTTGTCAGTGAAGGGAAAAATCCCGGGCTGTGGCGCGGACTTTTCTTTGTCGTTGTGGGCTTGCTCGGGGCGCTGAAGGTTCTTTTGTCCAGGCGTTCGTCGCGCCCGCAAGCAGACCGTGCAACGCTCACTGATTGACTGCCGGAAAGGGTCTGGCATAACAAATTTTGCTGACAGGTTGGTGAGGCAATGCTCTACACCCCCCGCTACTGGTCCCTTTTTATTGCCAACCTGCTGACTGTTGCCAGCTTCGGGGCTTTTTTCCTGTTGCCACTTTTCGTCGTGGCACATGGTGGGTCCGAAGGGGATGTCGGGTTGACGATGGGAATCTTCGCCTGCGCGTCGGCACTTTGTCGCCCGTGGATTGCCGAGATGATCGATCGCTACGGACGGCGACGCAGCTATCTGGTCGGCGGCGCACTGATGACGTTTCTGCCCCTTTGCTACCTGCCCTTGCAGGGCAATCTCGCGGACTTTATAGTGCCGTTATTGATCTTGCGGGCGCTGCATGGTATCGGCCTGGCAATCTGCTTTACCGCCGTCTTTACCTTTGTGGCTGATGTTGTTCCGCATTCCCGCCTGAACGAGGGAGTTGGTATCTTTGGCATCTCCGGCTTGATCGGCATGGCAACGGGGCCATTCATTGCCGAAATCATTTTACGGCAATATGGCTTCGCGGCATTTTTTGTCGCGGCGGCGCTGTTGGCCGGGGTGGCCTGTTGCTGCATCTGGCCGCTGCCAGAAACTAAATCCGCCTCGCCTCACCTGGCAACGCAGTCTTTTTTTGAGCTCCTGCGTCAGCCGAAGCAAGCCACGGTTGGAGTCCTGTCACTCCTTTTCGGGTTCGGCCTTGCGGCATCGGGCAATTTTGTCGCGCCCCTGGCGCTGGAGCGCAACCTTGCCTTGGTTTCACTCTTCTTTATCGCCTACTCGTGTGCGGCAATTTTGGTGCGCATTGTGGCAGGGAGCTGGGCCGACCGCCTGGGCGAAAAGCAAATTCTGCCCTGGGCCTTGCTGGTTTTTGGCACGGGTCTGTTGTCGATGATCGCAGTACATAGCACGGGCATGCTCATCGGAGCCGGACTGATTGCCGGGCTCGGGCATGGGCTCCTCTTTCCGACCCTGAACGCCATGGCGGTACGTGATCAGCCGTATAATATGCGCGGCAAGGCAACCGCTATCTTCACCGGCGGGATTGATGGAGGCATCTTTGCCGGTTCATTGCTGCTTGGCTACATTGGCGAATTTGTTGGACTCAATATTTTATTTGCAATTGCCGGTGGAGCGTTTTTTCTCGGCTGGGGCATTCTGCGGCGCCATCAGTCCGCCTCCATCTGAGCGCATTCTGCTTGTGAAATCAGAAAATTCCGCTATAGTGAGCATTTATGTCCTTCACAATCCCCCAAGGAGACTTCCATGCAAGCAACCGACATTCAGGACGCCATCAAGCGTTCGATCCAAACCGAAAAAAACGCGATGAACTTTTACCAGCTGGCCGCCAGTCATATGACGAACGCCGACGCCAAAAAGTTGTTCGAACTGCTGGCGCGTGAAGAGCGCGAGCACGCTGAACAGTTTTTTTCAATCTATGAGGGAACTGACCTGCCATCGTTCGATGATTTTATCAAACAGCCAGCGTTGACTGATTCCAGCTGGATGAGTGAGCTGCTGGAAAACATTGACAGTAACTTCACGGAACGAAAAGCGATGAAGCTGGCGCTCGATAAAGAGCAAAAGCTCGAAGCAAGTCTTAAAGAGATGGCCGCGAAGATAACCGATGAGGCGGTCCGCTGCATTTATGAGAAAAATATCAAATCAACCCATAATCATTATGTTTTAATTGAATCTGAATATGCCCGTTTGATGGGAATGGTTCACGAAACTGACATCGACACGTTTGTTCGCGAATAAACAGGACAATGAGCCCCCCCAAAAAAAACGGGGGGGGGCTGCGGAAAATGTTGGTTCTTAGATGACTACCTTCAGTTTTGGTGAGTTTCAGGACAAAGTCGCCGCGACCGCCGGTGCGGCATTACGCGCCGGTGATCAATGTGCCGGCTTGGCACAATTGTTCAGCCTGACAGACAGCCTGCTGCAAACAAATCTTGCTGACGATGATGCGATTGCCTGCGGCCCCGGCTGTGGGGCATGTTGTGTGGTCAATGTCGCGGTTCTTTATCCTGAGGCGTTGCTCGTAGCGAATCACATTGACGCGATCGAGGAGCAAGAATCCAGCCATCGCGTGCAAGAAACGGTGTCAGAGCTGGCTGCGGCAATCCGCTGGCTGGACAGCGAGGAACGTTTGTTGCTGCACAAACCCTGTGCATTTCTGAACCCCGACGCAACCTGCTCTATCCACCCCTCGCGCCCCCTGCTGTGTCGCAGTGTCAGTTCGATCAATGCCGACCACTGCCGCGCAGCCACGCTAGTCACAACGCTCGGTGCCCCCCCGCTGATCCTGGCCAATCTTTTTCAGAAGCAGCTCTATGAAACGGCCTTTGCCGGGGTTGCGCAAGGGCTTGAGGCGGAGCAACAGCCAACCTGTTCCGGTAAACTGGCGATTGTTCTCGACGCGTTTTTGGCCGTTACAGCGGCACAACGAACGCCGGAAGTTTTCGTCAACAGCTGCCGCTACTAAGGATGTCAACCGCTCGCTCAGAACAATTTCCCGCCCAGACTGGCCATCGCCGCCAACAACAGACCGATCAGTAAAACAACCATCCCGTTGCGCAGCAAGGCGTATTTGCGGGTCAACCGAAATTTACCTAGATAGTAAATTTCATGCAGATAGGCATCGTACAACTGTTCCCGGCTGGCAATGGTTTCCTTGAAGGCGGCAACAAACTCATCCTCGGTAAGTTCACCAAATGAACGAAAATAAAAGAGGTTGGTCTTGTCAGTGACATGCCAGGGGGGAATAATTGCCAGGATCGAAAACAAAATACTGATCAGACCGGCGGTGACCAGGATCACGATAGTGAGCAACGCCAGATTTTCAAATTGTGCCAGCGCAACCGTAATGATCAACGATGAGGCGGTCATCACCATCGAAGCCTTAGCGTCGGCCATTTTGTTGAGCGTCATATGCTTTTCCAGATTGGCTCGCAAAGCATTGCTGGCGAGCAGGCGTGGCAGAATCGGTTCATCGGTTGGCGGACTGACATCGCTGTTCATGGTCCTTTCCTTTCACGCAAAAGAGGGATCAAGTGTGCTGAAACACAGTGCATTTTATAAGCAGCTGTGTTAACTATGAAGCCATGCGTCTGAATCTCAAACAACAAATCATGCTGACGCCAGCGCTGGTTTTACTGTTGCTGTCGTTGTTACTCGGTTTTCTTCAGTATTCCTACTGGAACCTCTCCGTCAAGCGCCAGGAAGCCAAAGATTTACGCACCTCGTTCATCGCCTTGACCGAGGCCGATATGGCCATGCAGCGCATTCACGCACTAATGACCCGTTTCAGCTCCCAGACGCTCCCTGATATCAGTCGTCTGGAAGAGATGGCGAGTCTCTACACCCACCTTGCCTCGGCACTCAACCGGCTCAGTACGACATCCTTCCTGACCGCCGCAGATCACCAGATAATCAACCAGGCGCGTGAACAACTGAACCCCGGCGCAGGATTTAACAGCGAACATTTTCGCAATGCCTATTCCGCCCTGTTCCCGATGCTGGCTGAGCTTTCCGCACGGTTACAGGAAAAACGTTCAAAGATCCAGGATGTTCATAACGATGATATTGAAGAAATGGTCGACCGCAGTGCGTTTCTGTCGATTATTGTCGTTGGCGGAGTCATTCTGCTCGGCATTTTCAGCTCGATTGTCTTTATCCGGCGTATTTTACGCCGTATCGAAGCTCTCACCACCAGCGCGACCAATATCGCGGCAGGGAACCTCACCCCGCCCCCGGCTCCGCAACAAATCAATGACGAACTTGACCAGTTGGCACTCTCAATCAATCTGATGACAGACAAGCTGATCCGCGTTGTCAGCACCGAAAAGCTGCTGGAGGGTGCGGAAGACGAACGCCGCCGTCTGGCTATGGACATCCACGATCAGACCCTGTCTGACCTCAGCGGTGTGCTACGCGGCATTCAGGAACTGCACGACGGGGCGACGTTGGCGGAAGAGCGCTCACGTCTGGAAAAGGATCTGATCAAGGCCATCGGCAACCTGCGTGAAGTGATGGACAACCTTCACCCGCAAACGCTCGATATCCTCGGTCTCGGCGCGGCGTTGCAATCGCACCTCGAACGCCATCTCGAAAAAGACGGGTTGCCGGAGTATCACCTCTACATCAGCGACGAAACTGCCCGTCCCAACTTGTCAAAGACGTCCCAATTGGCCATTTACCGCATTGCCGTCGAGGCGATTCATAACGTGATCAAGCATGCCCGTGCTTCCCGCTACGAAGTTCATCTTGCAAAACGCGGAGACGCCCTGCTCCTGGCCGTTGAGGACAACGGCGCCGGTTTTGATTACGACCAGGCACTGCTCAGTGGCGGACGCGGATTGTTCAATATTTGCGAGCGTGCGTACAACATCGGTGCAACAGTCCACTGGAGCCACGCGCGTTTCAGCAGCGGCAGCCGCTTTGAGCTGCTGGTACCGCAAGCCTTCCCCGCAGGAGAACCCCATGTCGCTGATTAATATCGTCATCGCCGAAGACAATCCCAAAGATCTCGAATTTCTGGAACGTCTACTCAAGCGCTGGCCGACACCACCCCGGGTTGAACACGCTTCTAACGGCGCGGTGGCACTGGAGTTGGCGCTGGCGCACGAGGTCCCGCTGGTGATCAGCGATATCCAGATGCCGGAGCTTAACGGTATCGATTTTGCCCACGCCCTCTGGGAAAAACGCCCGGCGGCACGGATAATTTTCTGGAGTCAGTTCAAGGATGAGATGTACGTGCGCGCGCTGGCGAAGAGTGTGCCGCCGGAAACCGTTTACGGCTATGTGCTCAAATCGAGCGACAAAGAGCGCATCGAAAATGCGGTGCGCACCGTCCTGCTCGACGAGCAGTGCTGGATTGACCCCGAAGTCCGCAAGATTCAGGGGCGCACCGGGCACTCCCAGACGGCACTCTCCGATATCGAATATGAGGCCTTGATCGATATCTCTCTCGGGTTGACGGACAATCTTATCGCCCAACGCCGCTATCTCTCGCGCCGCGGAGTACAGAGCCGCCTGAACAATCTCTACATCAAACTTGGCATCGACCAGGAACAGTTCATCACTGAAAAAGCCGGTGACGCCCTTAACCTGCGCAATCGGGCGGTGGCGGTTTCGCTGCACCGCGGCCTGATCAATGCTTTTGAACTCGCCCAGGAAGAAGCAGAATTACAGAGCTGGATTAAACGCTTTAAAACCACCCATCGTGCCAAGGAATAACCCTTCAGGCGCGTGAGACAAACCGCCCCTCGCGCGTGTCAACCTTGATGGTCTCCCCCGTTTCGAGATAACCGGGGACCTGGAGCGTCATCCCGGTTTCAAGAATCGCTTCCTTGGTTTGTGCCTGGGCGGTGGCATTTTTGATCGCCGGAGCGGTTTCTGTCACCATCAACTCAACGATCATCGGCGGCTCAACACTGACCACCCGACCCTCAAAAACACCGAGCATCAGATCGGTGCCATCGCGCAGATACCCCTTGACCGGGGCGAACATCTCTGCCCCGACCTCGTACTGCTCATAATTCTCAAGATCCATAAAAACCCCTCCATCGGCCTCGGCATAGAGAAACTGGCCTTTGCGTTTTTCAAAGTCAGCCTCGTCCAGCTTGTCTCCGGACTTGAATGCCCGTTCAAGGACCTGACCGGTCAGCAGGTTGCGATATTTGGTTTTAACCAGCGTATTCCCGCCTCGGGCGGAGGGTGACTGTTGATGGATATCGAGGATTAGACAAGGGGCCCCCTCGATCTGGATTACCAGACCACGCTTAAAATCGGCCGTTGTAATCATATCATTTCTCCTTGGTGGGCTGATTGGTAAATTTGCGCGCGAATGTAGCACAACGCCTGACAGCAAAGCAATCGGTCTCTTATATTTTCCATGACAGAAGAAGCGCTTTTATGCTTAAATGCGGTCCCTCAGTAATAATTCATGCGTCTTTCACATAACCGCTAAAGGAGAATTTAATGTACTCATGCGCCGACCTGAAAAAAGGTCTGAAAGTGATGATCGACGGGGAGCCGCACGTCGTCGTTCAGTTTGATTTCACCAAGCCGGGCAAGGGGCAGGCCCTCTACAAATGCAAACTACGCAACATGATTACCGGGTCGCTTTTTGACCGCACCTACCGCTCCGGTGAATCGTTTGAACCGGCCAGCCTGGATGAACGCGACATGCAGTTCCTGTATCAGGATGAAACCGGCTACGTTTTCATGGATCAGAAGAATTACGAGCAGATCGTTCTGACCGCGGACGTCCTGGGGGATGATAAATATTTTCTGGTCGACAACATGGAAGTCGAGATCCTGATGCACGGGGAGCGCGGCATCGGCATTACCTTGCCAAACTTCGTCACCCTCCGTGTCACCGAGTCAGACCCCTGGGTCAAGGGAGATACCGCCGCCGGCAACAACAAACCGGCAACCGTCGAAACCGGCTACACCCTGCAGGTTCCATCCTTTGTCGAACAAGGCACCCTGATTCAGATTGACACCAGGACCGGCGACTACGTCACCCGCGTCAAGGAATAAAACTTCAGCGGAAGCCCGGCGGAGAAAAGAGACCAACCAGGGTGTGCGTATGACAGAACCAAACTGGGCATTGGCCCGTAAACAGCGCCAGCTGGAACAGCGAGCCCGGATCATCCAGTCGATCCGGGCTTTCTTCATTGAACGTGATTTTCTCGAAGTAGACACGCCGCAGCGGATTCCCGCCAATGCCCCGGAACTGCACATCGACGCCATTGCCAGCGGTGAGCAGTGGTTACAAACCTCACCGGAACTGTGCATGAAACGGCTCCTGGCGGCAGGTCACAAGCGCCTTTTCCAGCTCTGTCACGTCTGGCGCGACGGGGAGCGGGGCGCCCGCCATCTGCCGGAATTCACCTTGCTTGAATGGTATCGCGCCGGGGTTGATTATCACCGCCTGATGACCGAATGCGAAGAACTTTTGGGGGCATTGATCCCGGCACAAAGTTTTACCTATCAGGGGCAGAAGATCGACTTGAGCCCGCCGTGGCCGCGCATGACCATCGCAGAGGCGTTTGCGCGGCACACCAGGATTTCGGTCGCGACCGCCTTGGCGACAGATCGCTTCGATGAGCTGTTGACCGAGCAGATCGAGCCCCAACTCGGTCCAGCACCGATCTTCCTGACGGAATATCCCGCGCCACTGGCGGCACTGGCACGTAAAAGTCCAGCCAACCCGCTGGTCGCGGAACGTTTTGAGCTCTACCTTGGCGGGCTGGAGCTGGCTAACGCCTTCTCTGAACTGACCGACCCTGGCGAACAACGCACCCGTTTTGAACGCGACGAAGCGCACCGCCGCGCGCTGGGAAAAGATCCCTGGCAAATTCCGGAAAAATTTCTGGGCGCGATGCAAACGATGCCCCCCTCGGCCGGCATTGCCCTCGGCGTTGACCGGCTGGTTATGCTCCTGACCGACAGTGCTACCATCGACCAGGTCGTCCCTTTTACCCCGGAGCAGTTGTAAATCAAAAAACGGAACATTTATTGCTAAGATAGATTACTGCTGCGATTGCAGATGATGATTCATGCAAGAATATGTGATTGGCGGGAGGAGGTTGATTATGGCGCGCCCATGCGATCTACAATGTGATTTTTTTCAAGCAACAAAAAAAGATTCCAAACTCGCCGAAATGGCCCAATTGTACTGTCGCGGCTCACTCGTCGAAGCCTGTCGGCGCCGTGAATTGTACCTGTCCGGAAACACCCCGCCCCAGGGAATGACCCCGAAAGGCTCCGGTACAGATGACTGATATTTTGCAAATCGCTGATAAATCGCGGAATTTATAATGGTCAAAACGCGGCAGCATGGCGATTTCACCTTGAACGAAAAGAGCCCGAGACGGATCATCACCGTTGCGGGCTCTTTCTGTTTCATTCTCACGGTTAACCGAAAGTTTTTAACCCTTGCCGTGCCTCGAGGCGGGCATTACTCTTGCGTTTTTTTCCAGTCCGCAAGAAATTTTTCGATGCCGATATCGGTCAGCGGGTGTTTGGCCAGCTGCTTGATCACGCCATAGGGAATTGTGCAGATATCCGCGCCGATCAGCCCGGCACTGAGGACATGTTGCGGTCCACGCACCGATGCGACGATGATCTCGGTGTCATAACCGTAATTGACAAAGAGTGCGCGGATCTGTTCGACCCCTTCCATGCCGTCGTGGCCGATGTCGTCGAGACGACCGACAAACGGTGACACATAGGTGGCCCCGGCTTTGGCAGCCAGCAACGCCTGGAGTGGCGAGAACACTAACGTCACATTAGTTTTGACCCCTTCGGCAGAAAAAATGCGCGTGGCCTTGAGCCCCGCTTCGGTCATCGGCAACTTGATGACGATCTGGCCGGGGGCCAGCTTCGCCAGCTCGCGCCCCTCCGCCACCATCCCTTCCGCATCGAGGGCAATCACCTCGGCGGAAATCGGGCCGGAGACGATCGTTGCAATCTCCCGAATAACTTCGTAAAAATCACGACCGCTCTTGGCGATCAGCGAAGGGTTGGTCGTTACGCCGTCAACCAGTCCCAGTTCATTAGCCGCGCGAATCTCGTCAACTTCGGCAGTATCGATAAAAAATTTCATTGGTCCTCCGCAAAAAAGCTTTTCAGTGGGTTTTCAGATAGGTATCACAACACTCTTTGGAACAGAAATAAATTTTCTTCCCCGCGACCGTAGCACTGATCGCCGCATCCGTCGGAATAAATGTTCCGCACTGCGGATCCTCGACCATCGGTTCCCCTTGGCGGGAGAGCGGACCCTGCGTGGCGGTTGACGGAGGCAGGACCGTGCGCAGCCATCTTTTTGCCAGTGAGTAAACGATCCAGGCCAATGCGCCAAAAATCAGTAATCGAATCATTTTGCTACCATATTGTCCGCAAGCGCTGGACTCCGGAGACGGGAAGTTTGTTTAATAATGAGGCGAACGTCTCGCCAGACACCGGATGCGGCCAATCCGGCACCAGGTCACACAACGGTTCCAAAACAAAACGGCGCTCATGCAACCGGGGGTGGGGCAGCTGCAAATCGGGCTCATTGAGTACCAGCGCATCATAACAGAGCAGATCAACATCAAGGGTGCGTGCTCCCCAGCGAATCTGGCGCTCACGACCGGCGCGCTGTTCAAGTTCCTGGCAACAGGCCAGTAACACCGCCGGGGGGAGTGATGTAACGACCAGCAACACCGCATTCAAATAATCCGGCTGATTCGGCGGTCCGCCAACCGCAGCGGTATTAAAGAGACCGGACGAACGGTCAAGGCGGATGCGCGGATGTGCTTCCAGATCCGCACGCGCCGCAACCAAATATGCTTCCCGGTCTCCAAGATTTGAGCCGAGGCCCAATAATGCCGTTATCATCATATCACCAGGGGCCAATTAAAGCACAGCCAGCAGCAGTCGTCAATTACCGCGACGGTTCCATCTTGAAATTAACCGATCCGGCTGCTATCTTCACGCAGAGAACAACTTCAGCTCTTCCCCCTTGGAAAATTTATGGTTTCCCCACGCCGCAACCGTTCATTAAAATACGCCTTCCGGCTGTCGTTACTGATTTTTTTCGGCCTCACCTTCAACCCGTGCGTCGCGCTTGGCAGCGAACCGCCAACACCAGCGCTGGAAATCGTTGTCGAACCAGACGCCTACTACTCAAATGTCGGATTTTTTGTGCCACTCACCGATGATCCGGTTCCCGACCTCAACGTTACGAATGAAATCGATATCTATCGTCAACTCCTCCTGACTTCGTGGCCGCCACATTTTTTTCTGCTCGAATTAAGCGTCGACCCACTGCCGATTCTCGGTGTCTACCTGAAAAAGAATCATCGTCGTCACTATGACAAAGGGAAGTTCGGCGACAGCAATCTGATTGAATCACTCACCGCCGGCTTCCAGGAACCGTATGCCCTGACCTTTTTTTTCGGCAACGTGGTAACCCTGGTTCGCCCCGGAGAAGAGCGCAAGGCAACCAACAAGGGCTATATGGGCTGGATGTTCAGTGTCGGCGACCAGCACATCAAAGACAATGAACTGATCAACGACAAATGGTTGCAGGTCGAGTGGAAGCTCAAAGGTGATCGCGAATTCGCCAACGTCATCCATCGCTGGAGCTTCCGCGTCGGCAGCACGCTGCATGAAAATCAAGGGATTGCAGATTCTGCCTACATCGGCATGCGGCGCAACAACCTCGACTTCGACAGCCCCGTTTTTGCGCTGCTCCCCAACAGTAACATCAACCTGCAAAGCGATTTTTCGCTGAACGATGGCCGCTTTATCCGTCAGGAAGTGACCATTGGCAAAAAATATCCGCTGAAAAACTTCGATCTCGGGCTCTCCCTCGACCTCGGTTTTATCTGGGAAAGTTCCGCCCGCTACAGCCTGCGTTACCGCGGCCCGAACGACTCCGAATACACCATCATTTTACGTCCGAACATTGAATTCTGATCAATTATAAGGATATTCTGCTTTTTAGTCGTGTCCCGATATTGTCAACGTTGGGACACGACTGGAAAATGCCATATAGCAAACAATACACACGCGAAAAGACGGGACCGGGGTCCCGTCTTTTTTTTTCGACTAGAAGGTAAATTAGAACTTTTTATTGAAATGCCAATTTCCGGTGCTATTGTTATTGCCGCCAGGTATCGGAAATAAATAAGAATTATTCATTTTTTCACACACATTATCTTTTGCTACTCCATTATTAATGTATATGAATATCTGGAATAGACGCTTTCTTGGCATAAGTCGTGAATTCGAAATATACAGAATATACAATTAGTGGCCGGTGCCCCGATAAAAAACTCGACCCACCTCATTCTGTTCAGTTAGAGAAGGGTCTCAACCAGGACGGAGGAAAATCATGAAACTGTCAGGCAAGATTATCGTTTCACTCGTACTGCTTGCATTCACTGCCAATCTGGCTTTGGCCATCGAAGGTGGCAATCCGAAAAAAGGGAAGTACCTGTTCAAAAAAAATTGCAAGGTATGTCATGAAGATGGTGCTGCCGGAGGCAAAATCACTCCATTGAGCAAGACCATGAAACAGTGGGATCGTTTTTTTGACAAAAAACAGCATGACCCGGCTGCATGGAAAGATATCGACGACAAGCAGATGAAAGATATCAATCAGTTTCTGTTCAACCATGCCAAGGATTCCGACCAGCCACAGACCTGTGGTTAATGTTTTCTATTTAGAAGGAGATTGACAATGACTAAACTGTTTGTTGTGTTGCTGGCGGTTCTGCTGGCATGCCCCGCTTCGCTGCTGGCGGCATCAAATGTTGACGATCTGCAGAAGAAACTTGATGCGTTGGTCGCCGAGATTGGGGACCTTAATGACCGTATCGATGCGAACGAGGTTCATACGGCGACTGACCGGATTACTTTTACCGGCGACCTGCGCACCAAGGCGGATTCTCTACACTATAAAAATATCACTTGGAGCCCCGGCGTAGCGGTTGATATGGATGATTTTTTTACTAATCTTTTCGCCGACAACTATGGTGCATTTAACCCGGAAAACCTTCCGCCAGGTATTCCTGTGAGTTCAACTGAACAGGCCTTTGCTGCTGTTGCTACCCACTACCCAGAGCTCTTTAGTCAGATCGGAACCATGATGGGTGCGTTTGGTGGTGGAGCCTCTGTTGGTGTAGGCTACATGCCGATGCTTTATCCCAAGCATGCAGTCTCTGACATCAATAATGATATTGCTTACACCACCCGCCTGCGTCTCAACATGAAAGCCAAAGTTTACGACAACGTTGATTTCTCTGGTCGTTTGGCAATGTATAAAGGGTGGGGCGATTCCACTGGCGTTAAGGTGTTTGATTCCTGGGATGCTTTTACTCAGGACGGTACTGATGGCGGTAACACCACCGGTGACTTCCTCCGGGTTGAGCGTGCCTACTTTAACTGGAAAGATATTGGCGGAACTCCATTTTATCTTTCAATTGGTCGTCGTCCTTCGACTTATGGCTCCCCCAGCCAGTATCGTGAAAACGAAATGCGCGGCGGGACTCCCTCGGGTCACCTGGTTCACTTCAACTTTGACGGCATCACTGTAGGTTACGACCTCGGCGATATTCTTGAGGGTATGAATATCCGCTTCTGCTACGGCCAGGGTTTTGAGTCGGAGCAGGGTAACGGTGAAATGTTTAACAATATCGTGACCAAGGACACGCATCTCGGTGGATTCAATATCGATATTCTTGCCGACGGCACCAACTTTATTCAGTTAACCGCCTTTGCAGCGCAGGATGTCAATGACGGGTTCAAGGGAACCTTTGCTTTCCCAACTGAATTTGCTCCACTCTTTGCTCCAACCATGAACCAGGACATGCAGAACTTCCCAAACATGAACTTTGTCACTCGTTATCAGCCTTCCACCGTTATCGGTGACATGAAGCTCATCGGTCTCGGGCTGGGCCGCGAAGAAGATAATGGTATCAAGTATTTCGCTTCGCTCGGCTATACTGAGCTGAAGTCCAATGGTAAAGCAGGTATGTTTGGCGGCATGGGTTCTGACAATGTCTATAAGGCGGTTGGTATTGACACCGATGGGGACAGTGTCAATGATAACTTCATGATGGTGCCAACCAACACAGTTGCTGATGATTCAGCTCAGGACGGTTACGGTGTCTATGTTGGTGTGCAGGTACCGGCACCGATGGGGAAGGTCGGTTTCGAATATAACTATGGCTCGAAATACTGGACTCCGTTCACCCAGGCGCAGGATGATATGCTTGGCAGCAAGCTGGCTGTACGGGGCGAAGTTTACGAAGCGTATTATATTTTTGATGTCAATCCGCGTATGTCGATCAAACTTGGCGGGCTGTTCTATGACTACGCGTATACCGGCAGTGGTTCGCCGGTTGGTGCGCCACAAAAAA